>NZ_BAAHWU010000029.1:0-39543 GCF_054601275.1 Dysgonomonas reticulitermitis
GGCATAGACCACGGTAAATAATTACAATCTGTGGATCACACGCTGATACCTCTCAGCCTATAAAGATAAGGGTGGTCTTGGTTTTTTATACAACTGGCCTAAAAATCGAAGATTTTTATGTAGGTTTGCCTGTACAAAGCCAGGATCACTATAAACAACCGTATGCCAATCAAAGGTTTACATATAACATTCAGGTATCGTTTATCAAGCCGGAACAGGGGAAATACAGGTAACGGTTTAGTAACTGTACCCTGTCCGAAAGGGGTATTTTCCGGTCTTTTTCCGGCTTCATCTACCTGTTTGCTTTTGATTAAAAACACTGGTAATCAGTCAGTTTGCTTCAACTTACGCAAAGTTGCTTGTGGGTATTGACTTTTAGTTAAAATGAAAGGTAGGGGTCAAAATTTTGATGCGGTTGCGTTAAACTAGCCGGCATTTATACTAAAAAATGCTTACTTTTATATTTGTAAATAAAATTCCATGATACTAATTTGCGACGATGATAGTGCGATTCGTTCTTCCTTAACTCTCGTTCTCAAACGGGCAGGCTATGAAACTGCGTCTGTTTGTAATCCGCAAGAAGCAATAGAGTTTGTCAAAACAACTCCTCCTGACCTCATCCTTATGGATATGAATTATACCAAAGGGACGAGTGGAGAAGAAGGGCTCACTTTACTCAAACAAGTTAAAATATTTTGTTCTGAAGTTCCCGTAATACTTATTACGGCATGGGGTTCTATCAGTCTGGCTGTAAAAGGAATACAAGCCGGAGCTTTTGACTTCATTACCAAACCGTGGAATAATCTGGCTTTATTAAGTACCATCCAAACTGCTTTACAACTCAAAAATCAAGAAAGTGAAGATATAAATGGGTCAATATCTTCGAATAAATTTATCAATAATAAAATTATCGGAAAGTCTCCCTTATTGCTCAATGTATTTAATACGATATCCCGGATTTCCAAGACCAACGCTTCGGTACTGATAACAGGAGAAAGTGGTACCGGAAAGGAACTCATAGCCGAAGCGATACATGAAAATAGTGACCGCAGTAAAAATCCTTTTGTAAAAGTCAATCTGGGCGGTATTTCCCAGTCTTTATTCGAAAGCGAAATGTTCGGACATAAAAAAGGAGCATTTACAGATGCACACTACGACAGAATAGGACGCTTCGAATTGGCAAACAGAGGAAGCATATTCCTTGACGAAATAGGAGAACTGGATGCTGCTTGTCAAGTCAAATTGCTTAGGGTATTACAGGATAAAACTTTTGAGCCGTTAGGCGATAGCAAACAAAAACAGGTAGATGTAAGGATCATCAGTGCGACCAACCGCAATCTGGCAGAGATGGTAGCTAAAGGCATATTCAGAGAAGATTTATTCTATCGGATTAACCTGATTACAATACGTGTACCTGCTTTACGTGAGCGAATCGATGACATTCCTCTTTTGGTTAATCATTTTGTAAAAAAGCTAGTAGAGCAAAACAGATTATCAAATATAGAAGTATCAACAGAGGCGATGAACTACCTGAAAAAGTTGCCTTATCCGGGCAATATCCGTGAATTAAAGAACCTGGTAGACAGGGTTATTCTGGTGTCAGGAAAAAATGTCATAACCGATACTGACTTTAAGGAGCAATATACAGAAATACCAAATGTAAACACAAATTTGCCCGATTCGATATACCCTTTGGATGAATTAGAGAAAAACATGATAATCAAAGCAATAGAACTATATGGTGGTAATCATTCAAAAGTAGCTATGGCATTGGGACTAACCCGTCAGGCATTGTACAGAAGACTTGAAAAATATGGTATAAGTACAGATGAATAAATCATTATCATATGAAACGAAGCATGATTTTTGTCAAATCACCAAAGTCCATGATAATAAAAATCATGTGAGTTCCATATGGCAACTGAAATCAAAATTATTGTCATATGAAATCCAAGATTCTCTTTTTCATTTTGATTGTATTAGTTTTCGGATCTATTTTGGGAACCGGCTTTTTATTTTTCAAAACGGACATACGTAAATTTCTAATTATAGAGGGAATAGGAATACTCGCCATTCTTTTCTTTTGTATGCTATATTACAGGCTAATCAAGCCGTATCAAATCATATCGAGCGGAATGGAACTCCTAAAAGAGCAGGACTTCTCTACACGCTTGCGTCCTATTGCCAGCAGCGAAGCCAATCAGGTAATAGAGGTATTCAATAAAATGATGGATCAACTAAAGGACGAACGCTTGCAAGTAAGAGAAAAAAATCATTTTCTCGACTTATTGATACAAGCATCTCCGCAAGGTGTTGTTATTCTTGATTTTGACGAAAAAATTACTGAAATAAATTCTGCCGGATTACGCCTGTTAAGTATTTCAAATATAAATGAAGTAAAAGGACGAAAATTATCGGAAAGCAGTATAATTATAGGTGAACAATTAGCCGGATTAAAACCAAATGAAGATGTCGTAATTCGAGGTCCGGGTATTACAATGTACCGTTGTTCGCGCTCCTCTTTTATAGACCGTGGATTTGCCCACCCCTTTATTCTTATAGAAGAGCTGACTCACGAACTACTTAAGACAGAAAAAAAGTCATACGAAAATATCATCCGTATGATGGCACACGAAGTTAATAATTCGGTAGGTGCTGTAAGTTCTACTTTGAACGTAATATCTGATACTTTACGCCAAGACGAAAATAATGAATTGGCTGATGTATTACCTGCTGTGGAAGCATCTTTTGACAGATGCAGGCATTTAGGTGAATTTATCAGTAATTTTGCCGAAGTTGTAAAAATACCACAGCCGACACTTTCAAAAGTCAGTATTAATGAATTAGCCAAATCTGTAGATGCATTAACCCGGATAGAGTGTCAACGAAGGAATACGCAATTAACTTTAGACCTGACTACAGATACTGACACGGCATACATTGATAGCACTCAGTTTGAACAAGTCTTGGTCAATATTGTAAAAAATGCTTATGAAGCCATCGGAGAAGGAGGCCAAATAAAGATTATTACAAACTCACATCCTTTATCAATCATCATTATAAATAATGGTACTGCTATATCAGATGAAGTGAAGCAGAAGCTTTTCACCCCATTCTTCACGACTAAAAGTAAAGGACAAGGTATTGGATTGATGTTTGTCCGCGAAGTATTGCTTAATCATAATTGTAAATTCGACTTAAGCTCAAAAGATGAGTGGACAAAATTTGAAATCCTTTTTAATTAAAGAATGAAGTTCCTTAAACTGTATCAATAACCGGTATAAGAAATAATCTGCCCGCTCAATTGATTCAAAGATATTTCACATAATTTAGTATTATACATGGATTGGACAAGCCTTTCTTCGGCTGCCAGAAGACTATTTTGAGCTTCTCTGAGTTCTATTCCCGACAAATCGCCCAGCTTGTAACGATCTATTGCAATATCATAGTTTGCATAAGCAGTTTCTACATTTTCCTTTTCAAGATTTACCAATTGCATATTATTTTGATACGCCATCCACATATTTGCCAAACTAGTCTTTATAGACAGTTCCAATTGTTCAGTCTCCAGTTGGCGGTTTTCAATTTCCAGTTTCGCGTTTTGCTTCTGTCTTTTCCTATTCCCATTAAATAAATTCATACCTATCGTAACCCCGTAATTGAAACCCATAGTTTGCTGCCAATCATAACTTCCTGTATCGTATATATTTCTCGTGTAGCCATATCCTGCATTCAGCTTAAGATAAGGGTAGTTCTGACTCTGTACGCTCTTTAAATCCAATTCACTCAATCGTTTGGAATGCTGAGTCAATTGCATAAGAGAATTGGAAGATTTTGTTTTTATCCAAATATCTTCTCTGTTAAGAAGGGGATTATAATTGATGAGAGTATCGGCTACCAGAACTTGCCGTTCTACATCCGGAACCGACATCAATTTATTCAATTGCACGCGCGATGTGAATAAAACTTCATATTGCTGTATCAATTTTGAACTGTCTGCATTAAAATCCACTTTGGCTTGCTGATAATCGAGGCGCGAGGACGAACCGATCTGGTATCTGGCCTCCACAATCCTCAATCGCTCCCTTGATAATTTCACTGCATACTTCAAGTTATCCAAGCGTATATTTTGCTGAATGTAATTATAATATTCAGCTGATAAATTAGCGATAAAATTCTCAATGGTAATTCTGGTATTTATCTCTCCTATCTGCTGCAATTCTTTTAGACGGTTATAATTCGTCTGAATATTAAATCCGTCAAACACCGTCCAGCTAAGATTAATACCGGCATTCAGGTTCTGATTATTAACATTGTTATTTTTATTAGTTTCCCCCGAAGTAAGCTTTTGTTCCGTATTATTCAATGTTCCCGAATAACCGGCATTTAAATCGACTGAAGGAAGATAGCCTGCATTAGCCAATGTGGTATTATTATCGGATATTAATTGCTCATTGCGAATGATACGAATATCGTAATTTTGCAGCAATCCTATTTCAATACAACGTTTCAGATTGTATATATCTTGCGCGTGAATAGAACAGGATAAAACAATAAGTAGTGTGCTATAAAATAACCTCTTCATTATTTGATTGTTGATTTTCATTATTTTTCTGAATTCTCTTTTGTCTGTTGGTGGAGATGTACATATACATAGCAGGTACAACGAACATTGTTAATATAGTAGATACCAGCAGTCCTCCAATGACAGCTACACCCATCGCTATACGTCCATTTGCACCTTCGGCGCTGGCAAATGCCAATGGAAGCAACCCGAGAATAGCGGCGAAACTGGTCATAAGTATAGGACGCAATCTCTGTATCGAAGCCTCTTGTATAGCTTCGAACTTTCCTTCCCCTTTCTCTTGCCGTTGATTGGCAAATTCAACAATCAGTATACCATTTTTGGCTACCAAACCTATAAGCATAATAATACCGATCTGGCTATATATATTCATAGTAATATTTCCCGCATACATGAATATTAACGCGCCGGCAATAGCCAATGGTACTGTAAACATTATTATAAACGGATCTTTGAAACTCTCGAACTGAGCTGCCAAAATAAGCAGGATAAGAATGATAGCCAAACCAAAAGCAAAAAACAAGCTATCCGAACTTTCCTGAAAACTTTTCGAATCGCCGGCTAATGCAGTACGGAATGTATCGTCCAAAGTTTCTTTTGCGATACGATCCATTTCTGCCAGCCCTTGACCGATAGTTACACCGGGAGCTAATCCGGAAGATACGGTAGCCGAATTAAAACGATTGTAACGATACAATTGAGGAGGAGCAACAGTCTCTTTCAAATCGATCAGATTATCCATCTGTATCATCCTTCCTCCTGTATTTTTGAGATATATACTTCTCAGATTCAATGGAGTATTACGTTGTTGACGGTTTATCTCCCCTAATATCTGATACTGCTTGCCATTCATATAGAAGTAGCCCATACGTTGCCCACTTAGCGCATATTGCAATGTTTGTCCAATATCCCTGGTGCTCACGCCTAATAGTGCGGCTTTATCTCTGTTTATCAATACCTGAGTTTCAGGCTTGGTAAACTTTAAATTAACATCGGCCATAATAAACAGCGGACTTTCATTAACCTTCTGCATAAACAAAGGTATAAATTCCTCCAGTTTACTAATATTCTGGGCTTGTAATACATATTGTATAGGCATACTGGCCCGTCGTCCTCCAAATGTAGACTGCTGTTGCACAAATGCCCTGGCTTCAGTTGCCTGACGAACTGCCAAAGTCAAAGCATCAGCGATCTCCATCTGGCTTCGTTCCCTATCTTTAATATCGGGCAAAACAAGACGCACCGATCCACCCGATGAAAATATTCTTTCAATATTGAATTGGCGTTCCGGCACTACAGAATCTGCCATATGTGAAACCTTTTGTGTATAATCTCTGACATACTCAAAAGTCGCTCCTTCGGGAGATGTGGTACGGATATTTATAGATGACCTATCTTCCAACGGCGCCATTTCTGATGAAATTTGTCCCATAAAATAGCCTATAATCACAACTGTTAATATCAAGATAGGAAATACGAGTATTTTATGACCAAGAAACCAATTCAATGCTCTGCCATAAACAGAGTTAACACCTTGGAAAAACGGCTCACTTTTACGGTAAAGCCAATTTGGATTGTCATTTTTTTTCAGTATTTTAGTCGCCAACATAGGTGAAAATGTAAGCGCGACAAAAGCCGAAATGAGTATCGATCCGGCAACAACTATACTAAATTCACGAAATAGCCTGCCTGTCATACCCTCCAAAAAGACAATAGGAAAGAATACTGCCACCAAAGTAATTGTAGTAGAAATAATGGCAAAAAATATTTCCTTAGAGCCTTCTATTCCGGCCTTTAAAGGGTCCATTCCACCTTCTATTTTCAGGTATATATTTTCAGTCACAATTATGGCATCATCAACAACCAAGCCTACAGCCAGGACAATTGCAAGCATAGACAATACATTAATGGAAAATCCGGCAAGATACATAACGAAAAACGCCCCAATAAGCGATATCGGGATAACAATGCAAGGCACCAGTGTCACACGCCAATCACGGAGGAAGAAAAATATTATAAGAACAACCAGTATAAAAGCTATATATATTGTTTCTTTTACCTCATCTATCGACGACCGTATAAACTTGGTATCGTCGAAAGCCACATCTAATTTGACATCTTCCGGTAAATCTTTCTTTATCTGTTCAAGGCGAATTACTACTTCGTCGGATATATCTATCTGATTCGCTCCAGGTTGCGGTATAATAACAACACTTACCATAGGTACACCGTTGCGCCGCATTATATTTTTCCGGTTTTCGGCATCCAATTCGGCGGTGCCTATATCCCTGAAACGAATTACACTTTGCTGGTCTTCTTTTATTATCAAATTATTAAATTCCTCGGGGGTTTCCATCAAACCTAATGTACGGATACTCAACTCCATATTATCACCTTCGATACTCCCCGATGGTAATTCTACGTTTTCACGATCAATAGCACTTTTTACATCCATTGGCGTTACCTTATAGGCTGCCATTTTTATTGGATCGAGCCATAGACGCATCGAGTAACGATTTTCGCCCCATATTTCCACAGCACTCACATTCGGCACTGTCTGTAATTGTTCTTTGAGAGTAAGGTCTGCTATTTCACTAAGTTGTAGTAATGAGCGCTTATTACTTTCCACAGTAATCTGCATTATAGGATTAGCATCGGCATCGGCTTTTGCCACAGTAGGCGGGTCACAATCCCTGGGTAAATAACTTTGGGCTCTTGACACTTTATCACGAACATCATTGGCTGCGGTTTCCAAGTCTACATTCAATTCAAATTCGACAGTTATGCGGCTCGACCCTTGGCTACTGCTGCTCGTCAAAGACCGTATACCCGGTATACCGTTTATATTTTGTTCAAGTGGCTCGGTTATCTGACTTTCTATTATTTCTGCATTAGCTCCGGGATAAGATACGTTTACAGTAATTATAGGATTATCGATATTGGGATATTCGCGTACTCCTAAATAAAAATAGCCGATAATACCCAATAAGAATATTATCAGTACAAATACAGTAGATAGTACCGGACGCCGTATACTTAATTCGGAAATAGTCATATTTAGAGATTTAGAGATTTAAAGATCGTTTACTACTTACTACTTACTACTTACTACTCACTACTTACTACTTACTACTTACTACTCACTACTTACTACTTACTACTCACTACTCACTACTCATTAGCAATATAACTTTCTATACTGACAGGCAGACCGTCCCTTAATTGCATCACCCCGGTAGTAATTACTGTATCACCTATATTCAGGCCATCCAATACTTGAACCGAAGATGCTGTACGCATACCCTTTTTTATAACTACCCGGCTAGCCTTACCATTTTTATAAACATATGCTATGTCGCGCCCCATCTCGGCAATAGTAGATATGGAAGGAACAACGATGGTATTCTGTATTTCATGCAATTTTATTTCAACACTGGCCGAATGCCCGGGCTTTAGTTTTCCACCCTGATTAGGATAAATAGCTCTGGCCTTAAGAGATAGTGTAGATTCATCCAATTTCGATTCAACTGCGTAAACTGTTGCATAATATGTATTCAGGTCGTTTCCCATCTTGAACTCGAGCCGGGTTCCTGCTTTTACTTCATTGGCCTGAACTTCATTTACGAAGAACTCAAGCTTTAAAGGCATAATTTTCGTAAGCCGGGAAATAATTGTTGCAGGAGATGCATAACTACCCTCGCTTACATGCCGAAGCCCCAGTACTCCATCGAAAGGAGCTCGCAGTTCAGTCTGGGCTATACGTGATTTTACCAGCTCTATATCTGCTCTAAGTTTCTCAAGTTCTGTATTTACTGATTCATATGACTCCTGGCTTACTGCATCTCTTTCCAATAAGGACTTTTGCCGGAACAACCTGTCTTGTGCTAAAGGGAGTTGTGCTTCTAATTTTTGTAATTCGGCCTGTAGAGGTTTGTCATTTACCTTAGCCAGCAATTCACCTTTCTTCACCTGAGTTCCTTCGCGAAAATAAATATTCGTTATTTTCCCCGAAGTTTCGAAAGCCAGGTCTACCTCTTCGTCGGGAATAAGGATGCCAGTCGTTCTGATTATATTGTTAAGGGTATTGTATTTTATAATAACAGCATTTGTATTTAAAACTCTTTTATCTGAAGATTTAGATACCGGAGGCCCGGCCTTTTCTTCTGACAATTTATTTTTAAGCAGTGGATATAAAGCCATTCCGGCAATAAACAATAGAATAACAACGACTAACGATATTCTGACTTTTTTACTCATAATATAAAGATTCAATAAGCATTTGATTTTCCCAATGAGATATGACTGTTTAATGTTTAATTCGTTTAATCACCTATTACTGCATTTAATATTAATTAACAATAAAAAAGAACCATTCCCTATTAATCATGGTATTAAGATCAAGCATAAACAAATGCTTCGGTTATATTCATTCTTTTCTTCTGCGCGCAATCACAGATTGCTTGCGTTCCTTTTGCCCAAAGCCGCAAAAGGAACCAAAAACGCTTTTGCGCCCCCACTTCAACGTCCGACCCATAACGGACTTAAAGGCTAAACAAAAAAACTCGCTCCGGATTTTGTATAATACGAATCATTAGATAAGCTCAAACACGTTTTTGTTTTTAACGCCTTCTTCGTCCTATGGGTGCCCCGTACTTGAAGCTAACGGCGCGGCTAAAGCCTGACAAGGCAGGCTCTTGTCGTGCGTCAGCCTCCCGCGCATTAGTTCCGCAGGCGGGGGAACACCCACACGGTGCAGGCGGCGTAAAAAGGAACGGGGCGATAGCCCGTTTGTTCCTTTTAGCCGGCAAACCGGTTGTGGGTCGCCGAGGGACGAAGCGCTAGCTTTTTGCTTACTTTTGGGCAATGCCAAAAGTAAGGGCAAGCCCGGCAGGGCGCGGTTTCAGGGGATTTCGTTTTCCCACCCAAGGCGTTGCCATTGGGCTATATTATGTAGCCCCTTCAGGGCATCAAGGAAAGAAACAGGCTGAAGGCCTGATATATTCCAGCCCGGGGTAACACCCCGGGTAGATGACAACCGAAGGAACTGCGCCCTGTAAGGGCAACATAATAAGCCTTTTAAATATATATAAAATATTTTTTGTCATGTACTATGGTCCGGCGTTAGTTTTATCTATAAATACGATTTTTAATTTGAAAATTAGCGAATTTGAAGATTTGAAAATAAGTGTGGAGTTTGTTACTTTTTAGTTAAAAAGTTACGAGTAGACGAGGTACGAGGTACGAGTTGTTGACTGTTGACTGTCGCACGTCATTGCGAGGGTTTACCCGAAGCAATCCATTAATAGTCAATACTCTGGATTGCTTCACTTCGTTCGCAATGACGAAAAGACTGACTGTTGACTGTCGCACGTCATTGCGAGGGTTCGCCCGAAGCAATCCATTAATAATCAATACTCTGGATTGCTTCACTCCTGTTGGCTCCGCCGATTTTCAATTCGCAATGACGAAAAGGCCTTGCTTACTGATAACTGTTGACTGTTTACTGCTAACTGTAGAATTGGGCGTAATTTTTGCCCGTAGGGCATCCATATCAATAGAAAAAACGTGCAATACAACAACAAATCCCCGGAGGGGATTCACGAATGGACAGGTGGATGCCCTACGGGCAACTTATGAGGGGATTAGGCTGTTTTCTATTGATATGCAAGCCCTACGGGCTATTAGAAGGTATGGCCTTGTTGACTGTTGACTGCTAACTGTTCACTAACTACTGGCTACTGACTACTGTAGAAAATGTTACTTTTTAGTTAAAATATACCTCTCCCGACGGGGCAGAACCGAGGTGGGGCCGTTAGGAGTAATTTTTGCCCGTTAGGGCATTCATATCAATAGAAAGAGGTAAACCGGCCGGCCTCGCAACCCCTTAGGGGTTGAACACCTACGGCGTTCGGGTAGAAAAGAGGATACAATTTTCTATTGATATGAAAATCCTACGGATTTTTTATAGTCAACCTGCTTATCGGGAATAAATTTTTAATTTGAAAATTAGCGAATTTGAAGATTTGAAAATGAGTGTGGAGTTTGTTACTTTTTAGTTAAAAAGATACGAGTAGACGAGATACGAGGTACAAGTTGTTGACTGATGACTGTCGCACGTCATTGCGAGGGTTCGCCCGAAGCAATCCATTAATAGTCAATACTCTGGATTGCTTCACTTCGTTCGCAATGACGAAAAGACTGACTGTTGACTGTCGCACGTCATTGCGAGGGTTCGCCCGAAGCAATCCATTAATAGTCAATACTCTGGATTGCTTCACTCTTGTTGGCTCCGCCGATTCTTCGAATTCGCAATGACGAAAAGACTGACTGTTGACTGTTTACTGCTAACTGTAGAATTGGGCGTAATTTTTGCCCGTTAGGGCATTCATATCAATAGAAAAAACGTGCAATACAACAACAAATCCCCGGAGGGGATTCACGAATGGACAGGTGGATGCCCTACGGGCAACTTATGAGGGGATTAGGCTGTTTTCTATTGATATGCAAGCCCTACGGGCTATTAGAAGGTATGGCCTTGTTGACTGTTGACTGTTGACTGTCGCACGTCATTGCGAGGGTTTACCCGAAGCAATCCATTAATAATCAATACTCTGGATTGCTTCACTCTTGTTGGCTCCGCCGATTCTTCGAATTCGCAATGACGAAAAGACTGACTGTTGACTGTCGCACGTCATTGCGAGGGTTTACCCGAAGCAATCCATTAATAGTCAATACTCTGGATTGCTTCACTCTTGTTGGCTCCGCCGATTTTCAATTCGCAATGACGAAAAGGCCGACTGTTGACTGTCGCACGTCATTGCAAGGGTTCGCCCGAAGCAATCCATTAATAGTCAATACTCTGGATTGCTTCACTCCTGTTGGCTCCGCCGATTTTCAATTCGCAATGACGAAAAGACCTTGCTTACTGATAACTGTTGACTGTTTACTGATAACTGTAGAATTGGGCGTAATTTTTGCCCGTAGGGCATCCATATCAATAGAAAAAACGTGCAATACAACAACAAATCCCCGGAGGGGATTCACGGAGGGGATTCACGAATGGACAGGTGGATGCCCTACGGGCAACTTATGAGGGGATTAGGCTGTTTTCTATTGATATGCAAGCCCTACGGGCTATTAGAAGGTATGGCCTTGCTTACTGTGGAGTTTGTTACATTTTAGTTAAAATATTATGAGTAGACGAGATACGAGGTACGAGTTGTTGACTGCTGACTGTCGCACGTCATTGCGAGGGTTCGCCCGAAGCAATCCATTAATAGTCAATACTCTGGATTGCTTCACTCTTGTTGGCTCCGCCGATTCTTCGAATTCGCAATGACGAAAAGGTTGATTGTTGACTGCTAACTGCTAACTGTAGAATTGGGCGTAATTTTTGCCCGTAGGGCATTCATATCAATAGAAAAAACGTGCAATACAACAACAAATCCCCGGAGGGGATTCACGAATGGACAGGTGGATGCCCTACGGGCAACTTATGAGGGGATTAGGCTGTTTTCTATTGATATGCAAGCCCTACGGGCTATTAGAAGGTATGGCCTTGCTTACTGTGGAGTTTGTTACATTTTAGTTAAAAAGTTATGAGTAGACGAGGTACGAGGTACGAGGTACGAGTTGTTGACTGATAACCGATAACTGATAACTGTAGAAGTTTGTTACATTTTAGTTAAAATATACCTCTCCCGACGGGGCAGAACCGAGGTGAGGCTGTTGAGAGTAATTTTTGCCCGTAGGGCATCCATATCAATAGAAAAAACGTGCAATACAACAACAAATCCCCGGAGGGGATTCACGAATGGACAGGTGGATGCCCTACGGGCAACTTATGAGGGGATTAGGCTGTTTTCTATTGATATGCAAGCCCTACGGGCTATTAGAAGGTATGGCCTTGTTGACTACTAACTACTAACTACTAACTACTAACTACTAACTACTAACTACTGGCTACTGCTGACTGTAGAAGTTTGTTACTTTTTAGTTAAATTCCGGTTTGTCATGTACTATGATAACCGAACGTTTTTACACTACAGGAATAGCTTTAACTGCTGATTGACATAAAATACTCTGTTTAAATATTTTTTTATTAAAAAAGTATTTAAAATAAAAATAAAATAGTTACTTTGCTATCCCTATGATTACAGATAGCAAAATACAGATTTTATTCATTATGACATACAAAACCACAATTATGGAGCAAAAAACTTTAAAACTATTGGTTATAGGCGCGTTATGCCTTATGGCTTTGCAACTGCGCTCTCAGGTGACAATCGGGGACAACACATCTCCCCAACTTTTTTCCGTCCTGGAGGTTTCCACCGCCAGTACAAAAGGGGGCTTGCGCCTGCCTCAGTTGACCACCAACCAACGTAACGCCTGGCGCGACTACTTTTTAGGGGCAGCCACCAGCAACCCTGTAGATCCATCGGGGAGCGGTGTTACGGCGGACGAGCTGGCGAACGCTCCGGGGCTTATCATCTACAATACCGACACCGGCTGTATGGAATACTGGAACACCCTGAAATGGATTTCACTCTGTGACGATGTAACCCTGGCATTACCGCTTCCCAAAGCAAGTACTTTCACCGGCAGAACCATCTTCGATATAGCGAAGGGTACGACTAACAACGGCGGAGCTTGCGGCACATTGGTCGCTCGCGAGCCTTACAGTACCGATTTTACGCAGACAGAGGTACAGGATGCGACAGACGGGACGGTAGACGGGGTGCTAACGACTGTGACAGAGCCGAATGGTACCTGGCTCTACTCGGGCACACAGGTGTACACCTTTACCCCGTCGGCTACCGTATCGAATGTGCGGTTCACGTTTACGCAGGATCCTATCTTAAACGACGCTATAATAAGTATGACACCGAAAAGCAACTATACAAAAACCATAACAGCCGGTACACCCTGTAAAGCCGTAGTGGTTTACAATCCGAACCTGATGACAAGCTTGTTGAATAAGACCCGCGACCAGGCTGTTAAGCCTAAATTGCACGCCACTTACAAAGACGCAGAAGGAAATGACCATACTGTCGATCTGACAGTGAGCCTTCAGGATTGCAATTGCTGCGGGACTGCCACAACATCCGGCGACTACTGGCAGAACTTCCTGTGCTATAACCTCGGGGCTAATTTTATGGTCGATCCGTTTACTCCTGCTAAAGGACTGAATGGGGATTACTACCAGTTTAACCGTCTTCCCGTTATAGCTCATGTGGATGGTTGGTATGTTACAACCTGGCCGGGTGGCTACGCCCAAGTCACCGGTACATGGACAGATACTGAGGACCCTTGTCCAGAAAATTATCGTGTGCCGACGAAGGCTGAGTTGATGGAAGTTAACAATGCCACGATAAATACACAAACAATGCCACCCGGCGCAACATGGATACACAGCATGACAGACTTTAGTAGTGGTTACTATTATGGCTCCGTCCTGTACTTGCCGGCAACAGGATATTGTACTAACGCATTTGGTTATCCGTTTAGAGGAGCTGGTGCGGTGTACCCGTCCAGTGAAAAGTACGCCGGCCAGCAGAATGTGTGGAATTTAGCTTTCGTAAAAGGTGATAGTCATATTGATGATCTGGCAACAGCACAATCCGGATTTTCGGTACGCTGTATAGCGAAATAAATCCGGATTATTTGACAAGTTATCTATTCCTCCTCCTGCATTCAAAGCAGGAGGAGTTTAATCGACGATAAAGAAGGGTTACGACTCAATTTTCCCATTGCTGTAACTCAGCTACAGCCAATTGATAATCTCTCTCTGTTTCCAGATATTTATCTATTGTTTCGTAATACACAGAAAGTTCCAATAAATAATTGATCAAAGACAATTGCCCCTTATCAAGGGCCTTCTTCAACAATTCACGGTTATTAGTCACTTCGAGAGCTTCTTTATACTCGCCCAATAGCGCTGACAACTTCACCGCTTTATCATATTGGTTCTTTAGCGCATTTTGAAATTGCAGTTTCGAGTCCTGATGCTGCATTTGCAAAGCTACTGTTTGAGCCTTTTGGTGCTTAACCGTATTTTTCCCTTCCCACAATGGTATGGACATCCCGATAGAAAAACCCTGCAAAGTCTCGCCCGGAATCCTCTCACTTGTATATCCGGCAGTAAACTTCGGAAGATTCAACGCACGGGTCAATTGCTCCTGCTTCCGGCTCAAAGCTATTTCCTGCTCACCCAATCGAAGCGAAGGATTATTTTCCTTTACCCGTTCAAACCACTCCTGATAATCATTTGGTAAAGCATAGGCAGGGAAGTCATCCGGATTGGCAGAAAAGGCCAAACCTCCATTAAGCCTTTGCAATTCCATCACCAGCGTATTTATCTCTACATTGTTTATCTGCAAAGCTTTTTCTTCGTTCAGGTAATTCAATTTGGTTTTGTTTCGCTCCAAAATATCAATATTTCCCTGATCGAAACTTTTCTGATAGGCTTCTGCCAATTCTTTGGCATACATAAGCCGCTCAGACAATTGTTCGTTCATCTTCGATTGATAAGCCAGTTCCACACATAGTAGTCTGGCTTGTTGGAGAATATCCCTCCGTTGCCGGTCGTAAACCAGATCGAGTTGCTTATTCTTTCCTTCAGCCAATTGCGACTTGTAGCGATATGCCGTAGGAAAATCGAACGATTGAGAAATATCCAGATTGGTACGGTGGCTTGCGGCATTAGGCGATCCCCACAGGTATGCAAATTCCACCTCCGGATTTGCCATATTTATTCCTGTTTTGTTTCCTATTTTACTTGCTTTGGCCTGCTCTCTGTACGCTTTTAATGCCGTATTGTTTTCTTCTATACTTTGCAATATATTATCGAAGTTCTGTGCTTTTCCCGCGAGAGAGAACAACGCGGATAATAATACTATATATATAATCTTTTTCATATGATAATAATTTAATATTCCAGGCCCCTCCAAGCCTCCCCAAAGGGGAGGTTATACCTCCTCGGGGGTTAGGGGGCGATTATTATTTCTTTGTTTCAGGAACCTGTATATAATAGGCACGATGTACATATTCAACAGTGTGGACGTAAATAATCCACCCAGTATAACTTTAGCCATCGGGCTTTGTATCTCATTGCCCGGAAGACTGCCTTGCACAGCTAACGGAATCAACGCCAGCCCCGAACAAAGGGCAGTCATCAGAATCGGATTTAACCTGTCCAGTGAACCTTGATAGATACTTTTCTCTATCGAATATCCTTGATTACCCAAATCATTATAGTGTGCCATCAATAGGATTCCGTTGCGGGTAGCAATACCGAATAAGGATATAAATCCGATTATGGCAGGAATGCTTATTTCGCCCGAAGTCAAAAGAATAGCATACACTCCTCCTATCAGCGCTAAAGGCAGATTCAAGAGAATAACAGCCGATTGCATAACATTCCTGAACTGATTGAAAAGCAACAGGAATATAATCATAATGGCAAACACGGAAGCGATAAGCAGTGTTTGCGATGCAGCTTGTTCACTTTCAAACTGGCCTCCATATTCTATATGATAACCTTCGGGTAAAGTAATTGTTTTATCTACCTTTTCGCGAATATCATTCACTACGCTACGCAGGTCGCGCCCGCTGACATTCGCCGAAACAACGATTTTGCGCTGTGCATTTTCCCTGTTGACGGTATTTGGTCCGGTAGTAGATACAATATCAGCTACATACTCGAATGGCACCTTCTTTCCGCCGGCATCTATCATCAGGTTACGGATTTTATCTGCCTGATCTTTGTATTCATCGTCTACTTTCAGGGTAAGATCGAAGCTTTTTCCGTTGTCATATACCTGAGAAACCACTTCACCCGAAAGCATTACGCTGATAAATTCGGAAAATTCGGGTAATGTGATGCCATATTTAGCAAGCAGTTCGCGCTTCGGAACTATCTTCAACTGGGGACGTTCTACCTGTTGCTCTACATTCAGGTCGGCAATACCTTCAATACCTTCAATCGATGATTTTATTTCATTCCCTATCGTATAAAGCTTATTGAGGTCTGTACCAAACAGTTTGATTGCAATATTCGCCTTCGTTCCCGAGAGCATATGGTCGATACGATGCGATATAGGTTGTCCGATCTCTATGCTTACGCCCGGAATGCTACTTAGCTTCTCTCTAACCTCTTCCAGCATTTCATCTTTAGAGCGGTCTTTCAAAATAAAAGGGGTTTCTATTTCGGATGAGTTCACGCCGAATGAATGTTCATCGAGTTCTGCACGTCCCGTTTTACGACCGACTGTCTGAACTTCGGGGATAGAAAGAAGTTTTTCTTCTGCCACACGTCCTATTTTATCCGACTCTTCGAGCGATATACCCGGTAGAGTATTGAGCGTTATCGTTAGTGATCCTTCATTGAAAGCCGGCAAGAAATTTCGTCCGAATGTAAAGAATATAATCACTGCCGAAAGTAAAAGAGCACCCGTTGCACTCAACACGATTTTTTGATGATCCAAAGCCCAATGCAGGCTTTTCTCATAAATAGCTTTCAGTTTTACAACAAGAAGAGGTTCTTTCTCTTCCTTGTCTTTCTTTCCTTTTCCTAATAGATAGCTACACAACACAGGCGTAACCGTAAGAGCTACGATTGTAGATGCAAACAGAGCTACAATAAAGGCTATACCCAGCGGAACAAGCATACGCCCTTCCATACCACTCAAGAAAAACAACGGAATAAAGCTGGTGACAATAATCAGCGTAGAGTTAAGTATCGGCATACGTACTTCTTTGGAAGCTTCGAAAACAACAGTCAGAATACTTAACTGTTCTCCTTTCGGTTTCCGCCTGTTTTCACGCAAGTGCCTGAATACATTTTCCACGTCGATAATGGCATCGTCTACCAGCGACCCGATAGCAATAGCCATACCACCCAAACTCATCGTATTAATGGTAAGCCCCATAAGTTTCAGAGCCAGAATAGATGCTAACAACGACAGAGGCAGAGCCAAAAGTGAGATAAAGGTTGTCCGTCCGTTCATCAGGAACAGGAAGAGAACGATAACGACAAAGATAGAACCTTCATACAAAGCCTTCTCTACGTTGCCGATAGAGTTATTTATAAACTGCTCCTGACGGAAAATGTCGGTCGTTATTTTAATATCAGAAGGCAGGTTTTTCTGTAATTCGGCTAGCGATGCATCCAACTTACCGGTCAGTTCTATCGTATTCGTATTCGGCTGTTTGGTTACGGTCATCAACACAGCAGGCTTTGTTCTTTCGGAAGCTACTCCTAATTTAGGAGTTTTCGCTCCGATCTTTATTTCCGCGACATCACTGATAAGAATAGGATTTTCTCCTGTCTTTTTGATAGCAGCCTTTCCTATTTCCTCTGCATCAGCACTCTGCATCACGCCTCGAACGATGTATTCGTTGCCATATTCGTACAATATGCCACCCGATGAATTTTGATTCATATTGCGGGTAACCTGCAACACTTCATCGAGGCTGATTCCGTAATGTTTCATCCGCCCCGGATCGAGCAATATCTGATATTCTTTAATATCCCCGCCAATCACAGTCACCTGAGCAACTCCTCCGGTAGAAAGCAGGCGCGGACGTATTGTCCAGTCGGCAATAGTACGAAGATCGAGAAGCGATGTAGAATCGGATGTCAATCCTATTATCATTATTTCGCCGAGAATAGACGATTGAGGGCCTAAAGTCGGTTGTCCGATATTTTCGGGTAAAGACTCTCCCAAAGTAGCGAGTTTTTCGGTTACTATCTGGCGGGCTTTATATATATCCGTTCCCCAATCAAATTCAACCCATACAACAGAAAATCCGGTAGTAGACGACGAACGAACGCGGCGAACATCGGTTGCTCCGTTTACTGCTGTTTCTATTGGAAATGAAACCAGACGTTCCACTTCTTCGGGAGCCATTCCGTTCGCTTCCGTCATTATCACAACAGTAGGTGCATTCAGATCGGGAAAAACATCTATCTCCATATTCCTGGCAGTATAGAATCCCCCGACAAGCAGGAGTACTGCCCCGATAAGCACAACAAGGCGATTGTTGAGTGAAAATTGTATTATTTTGTTCAGCATAAATCTTTATATTTTGAGTTAACAAGTAA
Source organism: Dysgonomonas reticulitermitis (assembly GCF_054601275.1). Taxonomy (NCBI): domain Bacteria; kingdom Pseudomonadati; phylum Bacteroidota; class Bacteroidia; order Bacteroidales; family Dysgonomonadaceae; genus Dysgonomonas; species Dysgonomonas reticulitermitis. The sequence continues at coordinate 18,693 of NZ_BAAHWU010000029.1, forward strand.
ACTAGTTGACGAGTAGACTAGTTATGAACTCGTCCACTTGTATCTTGTTTACTTGTATCTCTTTATTTAATGTTCGTGACCATGAGGTATAGCTGCTGACGCAGAAGCCAGTTTTACGTGATAAGCTCCTTTACGAACCACCTTATCACCTTGTTTTACACCGGATAAAATTTCGACATTCTCTCCATCGTTAGCACCTAACGTTACTTCCTGTTTTTTGTAAGCGTCGTCTTCTATTTGCAAATAAACGAAATACAATCCCTGTTCTTCTATCAGGGAAGAAACAGGTATGGATATAACATTTTCGCGCGGTTGCCCCAATAAATAAACATCGACATAAGAGCCGGATATGATCTGCCCGACATTGTTAAATTCAAAGTTTACAGGAATGTAATATTCCTGGCTGTTTGCCGATTTTCCATACGATACCAATCGTCCGCTCAGATCAGAAAGACGATGCAAAGTCTTGTCATACGGTGTTTTGAAATTGGCGGATGTTATATTTCCCAGATTCCTGTAATGCCGTTCCGAAACATCGGCTCGCAGTTGCAGTTTCCGGTTCTGGGTAATAGTCATCAAGGGTTGCCCGACTTCCACATATTGGCCTTCGCTAACTAATTTTGTTTTCACATAACCTGCTATCGGAGTCGCCACACTTATACCTTTGGCCGTTGTACGTTGACCGATGGCTTGGTAAGCTATCTTCGCATTTTCATAATTCAACTTAATGTCGTTATATTCCTTCTCTGAGATCAATTTGTCTTTGATCAAACTGTTAGCACGTTCGTACTCACGGGAAGAAATATCATAAGTCGCCTTTGCACGTGTAGCAGGGTCGCCATCTACTATATTCTTAGATGAGATGCTGACTAAAGACTCTCCTGCTTTCACTGCAACACCCTCATTCAGAGAAGGCTTATTGAAAGAAACGATACCACTGGATGTTGCTGATATAGTCACTTCATCGCCCTGAGCTGACAGTATTTGTCCACTGGTTTTTATTACCTGATGAAAAGTCGATGGCTGCACTGTTTTTACTTCCAGGCCTACTGCCTTAGCCTGTTCGGGAGCAAAGTGAATTTCGTCTGCATGCGATTCGGCTTTTTCTTTCCCTGAGTGATCATGGTCGTGACCATCGCACTCTTCCCCTTCGGCATGGCTATGACCTTCTCCTTCGTGATCATGGTTATGATCTTCTTCGCCGTCAGCATGTGTATGACCTTCCTCTGAATGGTCATGATCAGCATGTGCTTCGTGATTGTGTCCGGCATGATCGTCTGCTTTTTGTTTCGAGTTACATCCCCATAGTATTGCCAGCAGACAGGCAATATATATAATATTTTTTTTCATTTTCTTATTTTCTAGATTTTAAAATGCTAATAAACCCGTCTAAAAAGTATTAGACAAAGCAGCTCTTAAAAAAAGAAAGAGCTTAACCTAAAAAATAAGATGCCGGAGGAGCGCGCAGACCTGAGATAAGGCCTACGAGAGGTGAAGTATAATTCTCAATATATGGTCTTTGAGGAAGTATCTCTTCCAGCAAAGGCGTCTCAAGACAGAACTCGTTCAGAGTATAGAATGTAAACAATAACGACAGGCAATTGGCACATGGAACGATCTCGTCATGAACATCATCATTTTGACGCATAACAACATCCTTTAAGTCGCAACCATCTATTGTTCTGGGATGATGATGAGATTTCGCATTGTGTGTACAACAATCAGACTCGTTTTGTTGAGATGAAGATTGTTTTTGATGTGCCAGTTCTTCTAAGGAAAAACAAATTATACCGTCGTGATGCGAATGAGGAACAACAGCATGAGCCAACATAAAAATGTTAGCCATAAGTATTAAAACAAATGCTATTAACCTCAGATGCTTCATGCCACAAAGATATAAAACTTTAACAAACAAGATCAAGTTTTTCTTTTGTAAAATAATTTGACCCTTTAAATACGTCATTCATTTTTATTGACTACTTAATTATGTTAGCGGAGTGAGTAATTTTTCTTTAATTACCCGGCAAGCTCCCATAACGCCGGCTCTGCGTCCTAGTATTGATTTTTTCATTGCTACGTCGCGATTGACAAGCCCGAGAGAATATTTTTTCAGGCTGGATTGTATCGGCAATAAAACGAAATCTCCCAGTCTGGAAAAATCTCCTCCAATAACGAGTAATTCGGGATTTAATATGTTAACCAGGCTGGCAAGAGCCCTGCCCAATATTTCAGATTGTCTGGTTATCAGTTCGATACACAGGTTGTCTTCTTTTACCAGTGCACCCGATAGTATTTTATGATATTGTTCTATTGCCGATGTGTTATTATCGATGCTTATGGCTGATGTCCGTCCGTCTAGCAATGCCCGCTTGAATTGTTCAACCAGAGCCCATCCGGAAGCTTCAGTTTCCAGGCATCCTATCTTTCCGCAATGGCATAGTATTTCGTTATCAAACAGAGGGCTGTGTCCGAGCTCACCCGAATAACCCGATTTTCCATAATATAACTTTCCATCGGCAATAATTCCTAAACCAACACCCCAACTATAATTGAGGAAAATTATATTTTGCTCACCTTCTACCACACCCTGAGCATATTCTCCAAAAGTCATGGCCCGTGTATCATTTTCCAGATATACGGGTAAACTTATTTTTTCGGATATGATTTCGACTAACGGCCTGTTCTCTTTGAAAAAGTAGTTGTAACTGAAGCCTTCTTTCGAATTGATACGTCCCGATAAGTTTACGCAAACTCCTACGATATGGAATTTGTCTACCTGACTGTCGGAAATAAATGTATTGATGCGGTCACAGAACTCCATCAGTGACTCATAGGTGTTTTCCAAAACAAAAGACGAATCCAGATCGATACTGATAAACTCTTCTTTCAGATTTTGAAGGCCGAAAGACGTGCCTGACCGGTTGGCTTCAACTCCCAGAAAATATGTTTTATCCGAAGCTACACTATACAAAGAAGGACGGCGTCCGCCGCTATTCGATATTTTACCTGAATCTACGATCAGTTCATCGGCCAACAACTCGTTTACGGCTTTTGATATGGTGGGTATACTCGATTGCAGCTCCGTACTCAGCTCTAGTATTGTAGCGTCGCCAATCGATAACAGGCATTTTACAATAGATTGCTTTAGTGTGTGCCATTTAATGCCGCTAAGACTATTATCTGGGCTATCGGCTAAGAGATCTCTTAATGTCATTCCTTGATTGTATTATTAATTTTTTTTATTGTAAGTGTAAAGTTAATAAAAATAGTGATATTGATGTTCGATGGTTATTAATTTCCTTTATAATGATAGATTTATTTTTTTATTTCAATCATACATTTAATTATGTGAATCAGTAGTTGAGAATCACAGGAACGAAGTGTATGTAATTAAACGTTCGGTTATTTTCATCCTTTTCTCCTGCGCGCAATCACAGATTGCTTATATTCTCAACATAAGCTCATCACTTCCGCGCCGTTAGCTTCAAGTACGGGGCACCCATAGGACGAAAAAGGCGTTAAAAACAAAAACGTGTTTGCTAATCTGCTAATTTCCGAATTAAATAATTGAAAAAATGGACTTTGATAACTTACACCAGATATTGCGGAACCTTTATACCTAAATAATGCCCTTATGCGGCAATATTTCCCATCGTATGTACGTAATCCACGCATGGATCTTACTTTTTGCGCTCTTCGAAACAACGTTCTACGTCAGCCAACTTAATATGATAAAAAAGGTTGCCCGAAAATTATATTTACAGACAACCCCTATATCTTATTCTATCAATGAGATTATTTCAATTCTTTAATCCTTATATTTCTGAATTTAACCGGCGAACCATGTCCCAAGAAACCTATATGCCCTTTCGGGTTGAACAAACCGGGATGCTGATGTCCGTCAGCTGTACCGTTTTTGGTTGCTTCTTTGATATCTCCATCAAGAATAGCTTCTCCGTTTAGGGTAACCTTTATATGATTCCCATCGGCAATTATCTCTTCCTGATTCCATTCGCCCATAGGCTTGAAAACTGCACGCGTTGCTCCGATTATGCCATACACGGACCCATGTACCTGTAACGGAGTAATATTTTTGTAAACCGGATTATCATGATCCAGAATTTGAATTTCCATACCGTGATAAGCAGCATCGATACCCATCGGGGTACGGATACCTACACCATTGTTAGCCGCAGGTGTCAGTTGGAACTCGAAGCGATAAATAAAGTTGGCAAACTCATCTTTTGTATACAGGTTTCCTCCATGTCCGCCTTTCGGGTCAAGCGCTATACAACCGTCCTGCAATTGATAATCTACGGTATTCCCTGTCCATTCGTGCATATTGGCACCATCGAATAATATCTTGAAGCCTTCTTTTTTCTCTTCTGCCGAAAGTTCAAAAGGTTTAGCCTTTTCAAGTTCCTTTACATAGATATTACGATAGTATACCTTACTTCCATGTGCCTGTAATTCTATTTGTTCTACAGGAAATACAGGCTGTTTCCTGTCCCAGTAGTTTTCAAGGATAACATTATCGACGACCAGTTCACCGTTTAGTTTTACAGTTACACGGTCGCCAATCATTTTAATGTAGAAGGTGTTCCATTCTCCCAGCTTGTTATCGACTAATTTCAACGGATCTTTCGGATTTTTCTCGTTATTATATAATCCTCCTGAACCCACCTGTGCACCAACATTCACCCTGGAAATATCCCATATCTGCACCTGTGGCGTTCCCCGAAGGTAAATACCGGCGTCAGCTTCCGGACCTGCAGGATCGAGGTTCCAGTCAATATACATTTCAAAATCGCCATACTGTTTCACAGTACAAAGATTTTCACCCCCAACCCCGTCAAAGGCAAGGATACCGTTATCAGCCTTCCAGTGGTCTGCCGCTACTTTATTGGCGGCAACTTGTTTTTTTGCCAGTTCCGCAGGTTTCATTTTCGCACGTGCAATCGGATTTTCGACAATACCTTTCCAGCTGGTCAGGTCTTTACCGTTGAATATAGATATGAACCCTTCCTCTTTAGGCATTTCATTCAAATGTTTCCGTATAGCCTGTTTCTGATAGTCGGCATCAGGGTTGTCCAGTACGTTGATTACTTTGTTAAGCAATTCTTCTACATTTTTACCGGTATATTGCTTGTTTGCCAAAGCAATGTTCATTACAGCTCCGGCAGCAGCCTGTTGCAATGACCTGTTATCCAGATATTGTCCGGTCAGCAGCATTCCCAAATATGAACCCGTATTTCCCAAGCGGGAAAGAATTGTATTTTTCTGAGCATCCGTACGGGCTATTTCCATCGCATTTGTAAGGAACAGCCTTCTGTTTTCACCAGAGAGTTTAAGGTCTGAAACCAACTGTACATACCTGTTGATAGCGCGGTCGAAATACAGGATGTCTAACTGGTTTTTACAGATAGTAAGTAATTCATCAGCTACATTGGGATCTTTCCAGTCGGATAAAGCCTGGAATGCGGCATCTTTGGCCGCGCCTTCTTCTTTGTTGAAACGGTCTACTATAATATTCAAAGCCTTCACATCACCGGTAGAGGATAATACAGGATAATACAGGTATTGCTGACCTTTGGTATTCTGGTTCATGCGCACCAGAATAGTCTCGTATTGTTTTTCTTTCGGATAATCTTGCAATGCGCCTGCAATAGCCTGTTGTACAAACGGAACATTTTCAGGTTCGGCAGCTTCAAGAAGAGTATATAGTTTATTCAGGTCATTTGCGGAAACTACATCCTTGAGGGCTGTATAAGCAGCTTTTTTTACATCCGGTGAACCTAAGTTCACCTGTTCGAGTACTGTAGATATATTTGCGGAAGATTTCCGTTCTGCCAGTAACTGCAGCCCGGCTATTTTTCCCGTAGTATTGGCTCCTGCTATTACCGGAGCAATAGCCGATGAAATATCACCTTTGGTTGAAGATAGCGTGTTCTTAGCCATTTCCACTGTTTTCGGGTCAGCATCGTTCAGCAAATAGGCAAGTGCCACGATTGCTTTATGGTCGGCTGTCTTGGTCAGAATATTTGCGGCGGCTGTCTTGATTTCAAGGCTACCTGTTGTCAGATATCCGATAGCAGTCTCATTTATCAGCAGTTTTATAGCGGCGCGTTTATTCTGCGAGTCACATTCCTGCCCCAGCCAGTTCAGGATATCCAACCGGACTTCAGGCTTCGCTTTTTTCAGGGATCTGACCAGTTCTCCATACATAAAACTGTCTGCATAATCAGAAGCAAATGTTAACGCTGCATATCTGTAGTTACGATTATTATCTTTCAATGCATTTTGTACCAATTTCAGGGCATTGGCAGGCTTTGCCTTCATCAGGATTTCCATGGCCGCTTCACAGGTTTGTACCTGTCCGGCTTTTCCCGCTTTTTTCATCAGGCCGGTCGTGGCTTTTTCCGCTTCTTTGGTATCACCCTGCGACAATACCCGTTTGATAAGGGCTATGTAAGCTTCATTACCTCCGTCTTTCTGCATTGTATAATTATCTTTCTCCGCAGCAAAAGCCAGAGCTGGCAAGGAAGCTTTCGTTCCTACCTGACTTAACGCATATAAGACGGTCTTCCTTTTATCAGGATGGGGGCTATTCAGTAAGTGTTTCAATCTATTTTCCGCGTCGGCTATCTTTAATTTGGCCACAGCTAGAATAATACCTTCAGCCGATTCATCGTTGGTGGATGCACTCAAAGCATTCAGCAGAGCCTTTTGGGATGAAGGAGTATTAATAGCTGAGAGCGCTGATGCCGCAGGTCCGCTTAACAGTTCGTTGTCCAGATAAGTGGAAAGCTTGGCGACAGCTTCATCTTTTCCTACCAGTCCGAGCTGGCGGATAATAAAAGCTCTGATCTCCCGGTCGGTGACCATATCCAGAGCTTTTACATAGGCATTTGATGTAACCAGCCTTTGTGCTTCCATACCATCAGCAGATACAGAGTGTGAAAGTCCACTCAGCGCGTATTCTACCTGAGAATTAGTTCCTTTTCCCGGAGGGTTCATCATCTTCACCAGTTGCAATACCCCTTCCTCTCCGGTAGAGACCAGGTCTTTTATCTGGTTATAATATTGTTCGGTCTGCCGGGCAGGCATTTGCGCCAGAACATCGGCGACAATGGTTTTAGCCGTCCTGTTAGCCGGATATTGTGCGAATATCATCACAGAACAAAACAGCAAAACACCTAGTAACGAATATATTCTTTTCATGATTATACGATTGTTTGTTTTTTATTACTGGTTAAATATTCCACGGAGCACGCATTGGCTGATCCAGCAGGCGATTAGCTGCCTCGTCATCAATAAATACCAACTTAACCGGATCAAAATGTAAAGTGCGGTTTAATCTTAATGCGACAACGCCCATATTGACAATTGTAGAGGAACGGAATCCGTTTTGCTCGTTAAGCGCAAATTGTTTGCGTGTTTTTACGCTCTCTATAAAATCCGTCACTTGTCCTTCCGGTTCAGGATAGTCTGCCAGTTTCTTTTCCCAACCAGGAATATCGCATACGAAGTTTTTGTATACATTTCCCTTAGGTCCTGATATATACGGAGTATCAGGGTTGCCATAATCGCCTCCCCACAATACGATCTGGCAGCCATCGTCGTAGGTATAAGTAATAGAGCGCCAAACTCCAATGGCATCGGGGTGCTGCTGAGGCGCATCCACTTCCACTTTCACAGGACTTGTATGGTCTTTACCCAAAAGATACTGAACGGGATCTATGTAATGCTGTCCCATATCGCCCAATCCTCCGCCATCATAATCCCAATAACCACGGAATGTGCTATGAACACGGTGGGAGTTATATGGTTTGTACGGCGCGGGTCCGAGCCACATGTCATAATCCAGTTCTTCAGGAACAGGTTGCGGCTCGAGATACTCTTTTCCTACCCAAAAGAATTTCCAGTCGAATCCGGTATGTTTACTTATCGTTACTTTCAACGGCCAGCCTAACATACCGCTCTGTACCAACTTCTTTAATGGCTGAACGGGAGTTCCCAATCCATAAAAATTATCTTTGAAACGGAACCATGTATTCAGCCGGAACATGCTTCCGTATTGTTTTACAGCTTCCATCACCCTTTTACCCTCTCCTATAGTACGAGTCATGGGTTTTTCGCACCAAATGTCTTTTCCGGCTTTGGCTGCTTCCACCGACATAATGCCGTGCCAGTGCGGTGGTGTCGCTATATGGACAATATCGACATTCTTGTCCATAATGAGATCCCTGAAGTCATGGTATGCCGCTATTTTGTCTTTAACAAGGTTTTTACCCAATTCCAGGTGTTTCTTATCTACATCGCAAACTGCAACTAAACGAGTACCAGCATATTTAAGATGGCCGCGTCCCATATTCCCTGTACCAATTATGCCCTTGGTAAGCTGGTCGCTGGGGGCTATATAGCCATTTCCCAGTACTTGTCGGGGAATGATTGTCAGAGCAGTGAATGCCCCTAAAGTCTTTAAAAAATTTCGTCGGTTAGTTTTCATGGTATAATAAAATATTAAATAGTTTTCGATCTTTAACTCACTGTAATTACAAGATTAGCCCCGGTTATGCTGATTTGGCACCATTATATAACCGGGGATAAATCCTTATTAAATACATTTCAAATTATTCCAGTGCCGGATTGAATGTTCCTCCCCAATTGTTGTTTTGCTCCAAATTCGGATTTTCATCCAAAACGGTTTTCTGAAGCGGGAAGAAATAGAACGTTTCTTCAACTACAAAAGTGTTTTCGGCATTCGGATTGTAAGGCACCCGTTGTTTTACATACCTGAAATCATCGGGAGTCAATTCAAAGTTCTTCGTTTTTGCCTTAGCTGTATTAATAGGCATATCCAGACCAGTGGTTCTGTCAATAGCGATACTTTCAAGTCCATATTTTTGCAGGCCGCTTAATATCATCATGTTGCGGGTACGGCGCAAATCCCAGAAACGATGTCCTTCGAAGCAGAACTCGATATTGCGTTCATCGAGAATGATTTGGCGAAGTTCTTCGCGTGTAGGCGAAACAGGGAGTCCGTAATTTCCACCATTGGCTTCGATGCCGGCTCTTTTACGGATTTCTTTCAGCATCTCTATTGTCACGTCGGAATGTCCGGTTTCGTTAGCAGCTTCGGCATAAATCATCATTAGTTCGGCAAAACGCATCTTAATGCAGTCGAGACTATATTGATCGGTAATCTCCGGTGTTAGTGACAGGTCTAAAGCTTTACGCACATAAAAACCGGACATAACATCGTTCTTGGTCGTAGTAGCTCCTCCCGAATTTGGATTGGTGCCATACGCGTCCGCATCATCAGCTAAGCCCAACGCCGTATATTGGCGATAGCCGGCAGGCATGCCTGCTACAGGAAGTTCCTGTCCCGAACACAAAATAGAACTGTAGAAGCGAGGATCCCTGTTTTTCCAAAAACTTTGCATCAAATCATTCTCTGAGCTTACATAATAGTTCCCTGTTACATCGTTAAATTTCTTTCCGTCAGCCATCGGAAAAGCCTTGATCATATCCCAGGTAGGTGTACGCTGTATTTGTCCCGTACTTAACGATTGCGGACGAAGATACCAGTCCCATGAACCTGTTTTATTCGGATGTTCGTTGATAACAGCAAACAACACTTCCGCGCCGCCTTCTTTCACGAAAATATCGCTATAGTTTGGCGTGAGGGCGCTACCGTGAGCTTTCGCGAAATCGTATGCTTCTTTGGCGGCTGTGTAAGCTTCCGCCCAATAAGCATTGGTATAAGGATGGGTAGGGTTAAACTGAGGAGATGCTTTATATAGCAATACTTTGGCCTTGAAGGCTTTCGCGAAAACCTTGTCGATACGGCCATAATTACCGGAAGACGATGCTATCTTATCCGTCAAACCGGCGATAGCGTCATCCAAATCCTGGACGATGAAACCGTAACATTCGGCTGTCGTATTCCGCGTCACATACAGATCATCCGTTTCTTTGTCCTGAGGCGTCTTAATATAAGGTACTCCTCCATGATAGACAACCATATCGAAGTATATATACGCGCGCATAAACAAGGCTTGCGCCGTAAGCGACTGTTTGACATTATCGGGAAGGTCACCCTGACCGATACTCTGGATGGCCTCGTTGATCCTACGGATAGTCGTATAATTCCATTTTTTATAGCTACTTCCCGAGATAGTGATAGTTCCTATATAGAAAGGAATACCGGTAAGTTGTTCCGAGTTTTGATCCGCGCCGGTATCCCAATTGGTGAATACCGAAGCATAGAGATTTGTCACGTATGCCGTGGCAAGCGTCTCGTCGTTCCATACCTTGTTGGCGTCATAATCCGACAGGTTCTCTATGTCTAACGTATCGCAGCTCAAAAGAAAGGATACGAGAAAACAATTTATAATGATAAAATACTTTTTCATAATGGATTTCTTTTTAAGTAGTTAGAATGAAAAATTTAACCCGAATGTAAATGACTTCATCAAAGGATATGAATCATAGTAAGCTTGTTCCGGATCCATCAGTTCATTGACTTCGGAAATACAGAACAGGTTCGTTCCGTTGAAGAACACTTGCGCTTGCGTCAAACCAAGCTGTTTCAGCGCGGTCTTAGGAATCGAGTACGCGATATTCAGGTTCTTGAGGCGGATGTAAGCGCCGTTCCGTTGCCAGAACGTGGATTTACCCACACCTGATTCATACCAACCCGATCCTACCACGCGCGGATATTTACCGTTCGGATTCTCAGGAGTCCACACCTCAGGGCTTACCCAAATTGGGAAATAAGGACGGTTGTCGCCGCCATGTTGGTAGAAACCGGCGTCATAACCCGACATAAACTTGTCATAGTTACCTACTCCCTGGAAGTGCATGGACACGGTAACTCCGTTCCATGATATTTCGCCGCCGAAGCCGTAATTGATACTTGGCGTCGCGTTGTCGGACAACAGGTTATATTGGTCGTTACCATCGATTTTTCCGTCAGGTCCGAGAGAATAGCCGTCGCCGCGCGTATCCTTATAGAGAATACCTCCCAGGTACGGGTCGCGTCCATACTGTTTAAAGCCTTGCGCTTTCAACTCGTCCACCTGTTCCTGTGTACGGATCAGGCCGATAGCGATAAGCCCTGTCTGGCGTCCACTCGAGAATCCCACTTTCGTTAAATCCTGTAAATTTCCGGTCTTGTAAAGAGCCGATTCGTCTATTACATCCCAGCGATCTTTCGCGTATCCCACGTTCACATACGCGGAATACTGGATTTTGCCACCCGCGGCTTTATCCCGCCAGTTGACTGTAAGCTCGCCGCCTCTCCATGAGCGTTCGGCATAGTTTTCAGGAGCCAAAGATTGTCCGTAAGTACTCGGTAAGGTAGCGGTCCTCGCGCCAAGTATATCTACTTCCTTCCGGTAGAAGGCATCTATGGTACCCGACAACCTGTGATTCAAGAATCCGACATCGATCCCCGCGTTATAGGTGGTGGAGGTAGCCCATGTCAAGTCCGGATTCGGAGTGGCTCCCGGTGCGATACCTTGCAGGTAAGACGATCCAAAGATATAGGAACTGCCCGAGGTATATTTCGGCAGGTATGAAAATGGTCTGATTTTAGCGTTGTTGACATCCAAATCATTCCCGGTCGTACCGTACGATAAGCGAAGTTTCAGGTCGCTCAGCCAATCGTGTGTAGATTCCATGAAATTTTCCTGATTAACACGCCACGCGGCCGAAACAGAAGGGAAGAATCCCCAACGTTTGCCGGGCGCGAACAGGGTATTACCGTCGTAACGGAAAGAAAATTCAGCGATATACTTCTGGGCGTAATTATAGTTGAAACGACCGATCCATGATAAATGAGCGCCGGTATATTCTTCAGCTTCGCCGTATCTTTTTTCCGTATCATCCGAAAAAGCATACATTTGGTCGATATATGTCAACGGTGACTCACCTTTCGCATACACATACTCGCCGCCATTAGAAGCCTGTTCGAATACCCCCATCGCCGAAACGCTATGTTTGCCGAATACCCGGTCGTAGTTGAGGAACCAGTTGAATTGCGAACTCCACAATGTTCTCATGCCATATTGCAGGCTTTCGGTCGAATTGAAAGAGAAAATACTGTATTTGGTCAAGTCAAGTGGCGCGGGAAGGAACCTGTTGCCGGCGGGATCGGCGCGCTGGAATACATAATTCTTTTGGAACGTCAGGTATTTTTTGCGCATATAATCATCACCGGTATAGTTGTACATTACCTTTGTGGATAATCCTGAAGTGATAGCGCTCAAGTCCACATTAAAGGTAAGCGATCCGTTCATATTGCGCTTGCGGGTTTTAACATAGCGATCGCCTATTACCTGATCCACCGGGTTCCAACCTGTCCAAGAGCCTATTTCAGGCCGTATCGGATATTCAGTCACCTCATTAGCCGGCGTTCCGTCCAGATACGAATAGAAAGGCAATGTCCTCATGGCGTTGAAAGTGCAACGGTACATGTCGTACACATCCTGGCTGTCGTCAGGCGACCCCGTCCAATAGAACCGGTTACCGTCGGTTTGATAAGCCGATAAATTGAGATTGATTGATATTGCTTTGGATAATTTTGCCGTCAAATTGGAACGAAGGTTGTATTTGTCGTTTTTCAGATTGATATACGAGCCTTCTTCTTTCATATAGCCGGTCATCACATAGTATTGGAATTTGTCGCTGCCGCCCGTCACACTCAATGAATGTTTGGTATTCCACGGCGTTTGCCATATCCAGTCGTTAACATTGTAATCACGGTTTTCGAAATATGCGAATTCTTCGGGGCCATTCGGCAAAGCCCGTCCTTTAAATTCCGCGACGCGGTTCTGATAGACCAGCTCATCGGTGGCTGTCATCAGGTCGCTGAACAATGTTTGGGTAGGCTTGCTGAACGAGTAAGTTCCCTGATAGTCGAACCGGGGTTTAGCTATCGTGGCATCGCCTCTTTTGGTTGTAACCAATATTACGCCGTTACCTGCCGATGTACCATAGATAGAAGCAGTCGCGGCGTCCTTCAAGAAACTCATTTGATCTACTTCGGTGGCTTCCAGGACATCGAAAGCTTCCTTGTTGGAGATGACGCCGTCGATAACGAACAAAGGCTCGCCGAAGCCGCCGCGTATGCTGATAGAAGAAGTAGCCCCGATCAGTCCCGAATTGCCAATGATAGTCACTCCGGGCGCGCGTCCTGCCAAAGTATTCGATAGATTGGAAGTCGGGATAGTAGTCAGCTCGTTAGCTTTCACATTCGTGATGGCGCCTGTCAGGTTCACTTTTTTCTGAACACCGTAACCTACGATCACAACCTCTTCCAGATTTTGCAAATCTTCCTGCAAGACAACCTGAACGTTGGATTTGCCCTTCGCGGATACCTCCTGGCTGATATATCCCAGAAAAGAAATCTGTAGCACGGCATTGTCTTCGACTGATATCTTGAATCTACCGTTCTCATCGGTTAGCACACCGTTTGTAGTCCCTTTCTCCCGCACACTGGCGCCGACAATCGTTTCGCCGTTTGCTTCTTTGACTATACCGGTGACGACATGTACAGCTTGTTGAGGGAATATGGATAACGCGGCGGCGGCAGAGCCGGGCATCAGCACGATTTGCCTGTCGATGATGCGATATTGAATATCTGTATTTTTTAATACTTTGTTTAATACCTGCTCTATACTTTCTTTACTAATATAAATATTATCAACTGCTTTGTTTAAAACAATCGATTTATCCAGAATTAGAAAGGAGAACTCCGTAGATTCTTCTATTTTGTCTAATATACCCTCTATCGTCGTATTTTTTAAGGAAAACGAAAGGGATACGGATTGTGCGTATGAATTCTCCGCGCTAAGTTGAAGCACAGCGAATAATAATATTATGCATACCCTCATTCTTTGGCTGATTTTTAAATAATTTGAGGTAATAACTTCAAATATTCTTTGGTTTTTCATATTTTTATACTGATTTTTAGTCAACACTGATTTTGGACTGATTGCGTCCAAAATGATTAAATTCTCGTGACAAGGGTAAGTGGCCGCTTACTCTTGTCTTTTTATATCAGGTCTAATACTTCCTTCCCCATAGGCATCTCATTTTTTAAGTTGTTCGACAATTATTTATTTAACCACACATCAATTCGCTGTCTGCTCAACGTTGAATCGCTATTCTGGATTGGTGGGCTGAGTTTCCACTTTATAGGAGCGGCAGCTTCCAGGTATGTAAATATTTGTTGGATAGTTTCGTCGGTAAATGTAACACGTGCACTGTATTTCTCTGACTGGTTATATTTATCATGCAATATAATATCTACATTATAGCGACGGCTCAATTGACGGAAAACTTCATTTAGGGAAGCATTCCGGAAGACAATTTTTCCATCTTTCCAAGCCAGTTTTTCGTATAAATTTATCCGGCTGACGGATACTTTACGGGTTACTTCGTCATATATGGCCTGCTCACCGGGATGAAGTCTGACCTCCGGCCGGCCGGTAGTAAGCATATCCACATATCCCTCCGCGAGAATGGCTTGGACTTTATTATTTTCAGTATTCACACTGAAACGTGTACCATAAGCCATAACCTTGATACCGGAAGCTGCCGTTACGTAAAAAGGATGTTCTTTGTCGGAATAGACTTCAAAATATCCTTCACCGGTTAATTTTACCTCTCGGAGATCTCCTTTAAAAGAAGTTGGATAACAAAGAGTAGAGCCTGCATTCAACCATACTTTCGAATGATCGGAAAGCTCGAATCGGGAAATAGAACCGGGTGCCGCTGTAATCTCAACATAAGTCGTTTCGGGTACAGGTTTGTGGAAAACCATATAACCCAACACTGCGGAAGAAAGTATCAATGGCAGGAATAATACGGCAGCTACACGTGATATTGTATGACGGATTATAAAACGTTTCCGGCGTTTTCTTATGGTTCGAATGACTTGTTGAAATCCTTTTGTGGTATTATATGACTCTAATTCACAAATATTATCCTCGATAGATACGGCATGAGCGACAAGCTCCAATTCCTCTGCTGCCAAAGGATAGTTCGCGACAAGGGAGTCTACTTGCTGTCGTTCTTCAGATGTCGCCGTGCCTTTACAATAACGGCAGAAAAGTTCTTCTTTACCTTCAAAATATTGTTCATCCATTCTTTATGAGATATAATATACCTTATATAAATAAGACAATCTTTGTTTGAAAAAGTGCCACAAATTTTTATATTTTTTTATATTTGTTGATATTTTTATATGTAATGAGTAGATCCTTGTATATTTTGGAACCGGATCAATTGCTATGGAACATAGTAAACCTTGACGATGAGAAAGCGTTTGAACAATTATTTGAACTCTTTTATCCGTCTTTATTGGGTTATGCCAGAAAGTATATTTGTAATCGTTCGGTATGCGAAGATATCGTGCAGGAAGCGTTTGTTTCCCTATGGGAATACAGGAAGACTTTGCATATTACCCAATCTGTACGTAGTTATCTGCTTGTTTCCGTACGCAATCATTGTCTTAATCTCCTGAAAAAGGAAGGGCTTACCCATAAGTATCAGGAATTCCTCCTAAAAACAACCTGTCAAAAAGACAATGAGAATTTCTATTTATTGACCGAACTTTACGAAATGTTGGATAAAGCGCTTGCTAAACTTCCGGAAACATATCGCACGGTATTCGAAATGCACCGTATTGAAAAAAAGTCATACGAAGATATAGCTGAAGAGCTCCACATTTCTGTTCGCACCGCTAAACGGTATAAAAACCACGTGATGGATATACTCAAAAAGGATCTGAAAGATTATCTTACTCTTATGATACTTATAATTTGAAATAGGGAACTTTGGGGTCCGGGGATAGAGAAGAGAAAAGAAAAAATTATGTCGCTGGAGATCGTTTATAGTATTATTAGAAGAACTAAAGTCTTCTTTACATTTTAGATTTATGAACTTTCACCTGACTATACCATATTTCATCATTTGGAAGGGTAGCATTGTCGTATTTGACAAGTTTTATTAAAAAGAAATCTTCGAATTATTAGACATTATATAGAATAAACTCTTATTCAATATAAACTCTATTCTAAAATCATTAAATTTGCTTCCGGTATATTATACTGAATTAACGGCGACCCTCCATGACAAAGAAAAACCTGATACAGGTATTTGAGAATAAGAAAGTCCGCACGGTATGGGACGAAGAACAGGAAGAATGGTATTTTTCCGTAGTTGATGTTGTTCAAATATTAACCGACAGCCCTAATCCGAGAAAATACTGGAGTGTCCTTAAAATACGGCTTAAAAAGGAAGGAAGCCAGTTGGCTACAGATTGTAGTCAACTGAAAATACCTGCCGCCGATGGAAAATATTACAAGACCGATGTAGCCGATACCGGACAATTATTCCGGCTGATACAATCCATACCCTCCCCAAAAGCAGAACCATTCAAGTTGTGGATGGCACAGGTCGCGAAGGAACGCCTTGACCAGATGCAAGACCCGGAACGGTCTATAGACCAGGCTATGATTGACTACAAGCGTTTAGGATATTTTGATAACTGGATTAATCAACGCCTCAAGTCCATCGAGATCCGTAAAGAGCTGACTAATGAGTGGAAACGCAGGGGGGGTGGAAGAAGGCGTACAATTTGCCACTCTTACCGATATTATAACACAGGTATGATCGGGAAAAACAACCTAAGAATATAAAAGACACAAGGGCCTCAAAAAAGAAAACCTCCGTGAGAATATGACTAATACGGAACTGATCCTGAATATGCTCGCAGAGGCGTCGACAACAGATATCTCCCAGTCAGTGAAACCTCATACATTTGAAGAGAATATAGAGATTACCCGGCAAGGTCGCCTGTGTAGCCCGTGAAGAGCTGGAAACTCGGACCGGGCGGAAAGTCGTTACTTCCCAAAATGTAAAAAAGGTTTTTGGATCAGGAAATAAAGAAATAGAAGACCAGTAGGTCGTATAAATTTTTTGGTTTTTAGGGGAATCTGGGCGTGTAAATTTAACTGTGTCAGCTAATTTTTCTTCTCTATAACTTAGGATCTATTTATGTCCATTTCTTACAATGGGTAATGTATATCCAGAGCTTTGTTGGTTTTATAAAACTAATAAATTATTAGAAATGTTGTTATCAATCCAGTAATTTAAATCTATCGGGATATATAATAGCCAGTTGCTGAGCCGTTCCGCTCCATTCAAAGAGAGGCATTGTCCACTTCTTTTTAATGTTACGGTAAGCCAGGTAGACGAGCTTTTTCAAGGCTGTATCATTGGTGAAAACACCTTTATTCTTAGTAACTTTCCTGATTTGGCTATGATACCCTTCAACGGTATTGGTCGTGTATAGCATCGTAAGCGTTCGGTATTGAGCATCTTGCGATTGATATCATCAGGATTTATCTTTGCCCATAAATAAGTCACGGTTGTCTTTAACAGGAGTTACAGTACCATTTAGTAAATGTAAAATGGCAAAAATAATCCCTATACCAGAATATACCATTTTTATGGTATTGTTGAAAAGTAAAAATGTTTACACTTTTGTACTTTATTTTATAAAATTAATTAATTACAGACTATGAAACAAAGAAAAGAATTTAGGTTTGGGATATGCAAAGTTTTTATCATACTATGTATATTCCTTTTGAATTCCCTTTCTATTCTTGCTCAAAACAGGCAGGCAATACAAGGAAAAGTCACTGATAACGGAGGAGAGCCGGTTATCGGAGCAAATGTGGCTGAAAAGGGTACCTCAAACGCGACGGTTACCGATCTAAACGGAAATTTCACGCTGTCTGTTTCGCGAAACGCCAAATTGCAGGTATCTTATATCGGTTATCTGTCGCAGGAAGTTACGGTAGGTAACAGGAAGACGCTGGAAATTACGCTTACGGAAGACCAAAAACTACTCGATGAAGTGGTTGTAACCGGTTATCGGACCATCAGTAAGGAGCGTATTACCGGTTCATTCGGCATTATCAATCAAGCGCACTTCGATGAAAAACTTTCACCCGATTTGACATCCATGTTGGAAGGACAAGTACCGGGTTTGGCGCTTGACAGGGACGGTAAAATTGAGATTCGGGGCGTTTCTACCTTTACGGCTGTCAAAACACCGCTGCTCGTTATTGACGGTTATCCGGTGGATGCTACCATGAACGATGCTTTTTTCAGTTATCGTGATGGAACTTTCGAAAACATCAATACCAACAATATTGAAAGTATTACTGTTTTGAAGGATGCCGTAGCCGCGTCTATCTACGGTTCGCGCGCGGCAAACGGTGTTATCGTCATTACCACAAAGAAAGGTATTGAGGGAGATCCGAAAATATCCTACCGCGGTTCATTCAGCATCACTCCTACACCTGATTTGAAGAACCTGCATAAAGCAAGTTCTTCCGATTATATCGACGCTGAAATTGATTTATTCAATGACGCGCCGACGGCAGACTTGAATACGGCCGCTACGCAAGCGACGTACATTCTTATTCAAGAACGGGCGGGAGTTATCACGCGCGAACAGGCACAAGCACAACTCAACGCCTTGCGGCAAATAGATTATGTAGGACAAGCGGAAAAACACCTTTTCCGTTCGAAATTGAATCAGCAACACAATGTTTCCGTGAATGGCGGAACGAAAAATCATAGTTACAATGTGGTATTAAATTATCTTGGAACAAGGGAACATTTTATAAATTCCGATAATAACCGCACCACGATTGATTTTCGCGATGAATGGAAAATCAATAAATTCCTTACTTTAAGCGCGAACGCTAATGTTACTTATAAAGAAACCACAGCCCCTAAGCTAAACGCGAATACTGTGTTAGTTGAAAATCCATCCGTTTATTCTCAAATATCCGCGGGATTATTCCAATTCGCAGGCACCAATTCTCTTTATACTCCTTATCAAACATTAGTGGACGGGAATGGCGATCCGGCTCCTATGTGGGTGCCCGGATGGCAGGCGAGGCAAACCTTGTATGCCGGTATACCCGGAGCCAAAAGTATTGAAAGGGTTTTTATCGACGACCTGGCAAAAGAAACAGTAAAGACTTCAGAATATCAGAGCCGTTGGACGGGAACTTTGAAAGTGGATATTTTAAAAGGCCTTTCGGCTGAGATAGGTGGTAATTGGCAACGAGGTAATTATTTGTGGAAACAAATCTCCAATGCGGATTCTTACGCGGCTCGCATAGCATACACCAACACAACTTCGCGCTCTAATCCGGCCAACCATTATATTCCCGAAGGCGGTATTATTGATGAGCGGCGCAATATCAACGAAAGTTGGACACTACGCTCGCAAGTCAATTTCAACCGCGATTTCAAAGACGGATTACATCGCGTAAACGTATTGGTGGGTAACGAAGTCCGCCGTATGACCTACGACAACAATACCTACGCCACCAGAGTGGGCTACAATGAAATCGCGGGTTCTTTTGTTCCCGTAAACGCACTTGACATCAACCAGAGCAAAAACAGCGCGGATTGGTATGGAACTCCGGGATTCACGTTAAATACAGGAGCTTATGGACGTATTGACAATCGCTTTGTGTCGTACTACGGCAACGGTTCATATGAATATGACAACCGGTTTATCGCCAGTGGAAGTATCCGTTTGGATTTGACTAATTTCTTCGGCACCAGTTCTAAATATCGCTATCGTCCCCTTTGGAGTGTTGGTGGCACATGGAAACTGAGTGAAGAGAAATTTTTTGATGTGAATTTCCTGAATCGTCTGTACATCCGAGGTTCTTATGGCGTAAGCGGAAATATAGCGCTCAATCAAGGGCCATTCCTCATTCTTGGCGTAGGCGCGTATAACGCGACAACCGAGGGGATTTCGTATAGTATTTCTTCGCCGCCTAACGACGAGTTGCGTTGGGAAAAAACACAAACAACCAATGTCGGCGTTGATTTGGCTGCTCTCAATAATAGGCTGAAATTCTCGATCGATTACTACAACAAGTTGAGTACTGATTTGCTCGCTCCAGATGCTGTGGATCCTACAACAGGATTTACAAGTTTTACTAAAAACGTAGGTTCTAGACGTAATACAGGTATCGAAATAGCCATTAATGCCAATGCGGTTAAAACCGCTGATTTCAGATGGGACATTACTCATATCTTTGCTTACAATCACGATAAAGTGCTGACATATAACGCGACCCGGGCATACCCTACAAACTATACGAGTGGTGCGATTCAAGTCGCCGGATATCCGGGCGATGCTTTTTGGGGTGGTAAGTTTGCCGGGCTCGATAATACCGGAGCGGTGCAAGCGTACAAGGCAGACGGGACGATTGTTCCTATTGGAAGTTTAGGCACCGAGGACATGACTTATCTTGGCACATATCGTCCTAAATTCGATTTGTCGCTGACGAATAGTTTTACCTATAAAAACTGGAATTTATCAGCGATGATTATATCCAAACTCGGACACAATTACCGCAAAGATGCTTTTCTCGGTTCAAACATACAAAACCGCCATGTCGGCGAGCGTTGGCGTAAGGCAGGTGACGAAGCAACCACGATATACCCGAAATTGCAATCGTGGAATATGGATATGTTTTATTTCCCCTATACCGACGTCTTGATTGGAGATGCAAGTTTTGCAAAACTTCGCGATGTGACTCTTTCCTATAACTTTGCTAAAGACTTTGTGAAACGACTTGGGCTTGGCAGCGCGAAAATTTATTTACAAACCTGAGTTCCGTTTAAGAAAATCAATAAGAAAGTTGGTAAGTAAGAAATAATTTTGTATCTTTATAGTTGATAATCAATAAATTAAACAAATATATGAGCTTACTTACCAACGATAAAATTACGG
>NZ_BAAHWU010000030.1:0-39488 GCF_054601275.1 Dysgonomonas reticulitermitis
ACTTATCAATTGCCCGAATCAAAACACTTCAATACAAGACTGCTCAATATGGACGAACAACAAACCGAACTATACCAAATTATCTCGGAAAATTTTTAGGGTGTTGCAATGCGGAAAACAGGAAAAAGAAAAATTATGCAATTACGACAATCACACAGGAAGCAGGCTAAGATTAAACTGGCTTTAGAAGGACCAAGTGGAAGTGGCAAAAGTTTCAGCAGCTTACTATTAGCCTATGGTATGACAAATGACTGGACTAAAATAGCAGTCATTGACACAGAAAATGGAAGTGCTGACCTTTATGCTCACTTAGGACAGTATAATGTACTTACACTTCAAGCACCATTTACACCGGAGAAGTATATTGAAGCTATTACTGTATGTGAAAATGCAGCAATAGATGTTATCATTATTGATAGTATTTCCCATTGTTGGGACTATCTTTTGGAGTATCACAGTAGTTTACAAGGAAATTCCTTTACCAACTGGGGGAAAATTACCCCAAGACAAAATGCCTTTATCCAGAAGATATTAAGCAGTACATCACACGTTATTTCCACCATGAGGACAAAACAGGATTATGTACTCAATGAAAGGAATGGTAAGATGATACCTGAAAAGGTAGGACTAAAGGCTGTGATGAGGGATGGAGTGGACTATGAGTTCACCATTGTGTTTGATATAGACATCAAGCACTATGTAACCACCAGTAAAGACAGAACTGGCATGTTCATGGGTAAACCCGAATTTACTATTACACCAGATACAGGTAAGAGAATACTACAATGGTGCAATGGAGGGACAAGTATAGAATCAGTCAGGGTAGAAATCAACAATGCTAAAACAGAGGAAGAACTCTACGCTATCTATCACAAGTACCCTGAATGGCGGGAATCCCTTACACCTGACTTTATGACAAAGAAGCAGAATATTCAATCTGCAAAAACTACTAATGTACCAACAACTAACAATCAACCAATTACCAACAATCCTAATTTTATAAGATATGGAAACAACAATGCAACTCTTTCCGGTCAGAACTAATAATAACCTGATAGGAAACAACAGGGTAAATACTGTAATAGATACTCATGCAAAAGTGATAGAATCTACTCCACTATCAACAACACCTATAACATCAAATAAGAGAAGTCCGTTTGTTGAGGCTAACACTAAAGATGTTACTATACAACATCTGACAAATGAATGTGTAGTACCTGTTTTCAGCAAGGATAATGAAATAACTGTCAGCCATCCTAACTTTATAGAAACAGTCTGGAATGCAGCACACAATTTCTTTCAGGGAGAAAGCATTTCTAAGCCGGATATAAGGGTTTCCCATGTCATCAAAGGAAGAGTGCCGGAAGCCATTCATAAGCCCGTAAATCAGCTTTTAGAGACTGACAAGACTATCTATTATGAACGGATGGCTTTCTGTTTTGAGATACCTACTATTTATGAGGATATTGAAGGCAACAGGCTTAACCTGTCTATTGGTGGAGTAAGGGCTTACAACCATGAAAACCTGTATAGCAAGAAAGGAACAGAGAAGTTTAAGGTATTTATCGGCTTTAAGAATCTGGTATGTTGTAACCTTTGTGTATCTACTGATGGCTATAAGACTGAGATAAAAGCCATGAGTACAACAGACCTATTTAAGGCTGTTATGGAATTGTTCCAACTTTATAATCCTGCAAAGCATCTACATCTGATGAACTCCTTTAAAGATGCCAGTCTTACAGAACATCAGTTTGCTCAACTGATAGGTAAGAGTAAGCTATACCAATGCTTACCACCAAAAGATAAGAAACTATTACCGAGCATGGAGTTTACAGATACTCATATTAATGCCGTAGCCAAGTCTTATTACAATGATGATAATTTCAGCATAACTGAAAATGCTGATTCTATCAGCTTGTGGAATGTATATAACCTTTTCACTGGTGCTAATAAGAACAGTTACATTGATAACCTATTAGACAGGTCTTTGAATGCTACTGAGTTGGTATATGGTATTAATAAGGCTCTGCATGGTGATAGTCAATACAGGTGGTTTATTGAATAGATTGGGTTTTTAGCAAGTTGTCCAATCTTAACTTGACAGAACTTCATTTTCTTTTGTAGAATTATGAAGTTCTGTCTTTATATTTATCCTATACATTTTTGTTTGTTAGAAATTAAAATTAACTTTGTAAATTAAGGTTTCTTTTTCAAATAAAAAAACGAATAATCTTTTGAAAAACAAATATTTAGGCATTGATATATTTAGTGGTATCGGGGGGCTTAGTCTTGGAGCTCTAAATGCTGACATTGATGTATGTCTTGCTATTGAAAAAGATAAACACGCCGTACAAACATTCAAAAAAAATCATCCCAAAACAAATATACTCTGTGCTGATATAAGAGATATAGAGCCTACAAAATTGATAAAAGAGAAACCATTTATCATATTTGGTGGACCTCCATGCCAAGGGTTTTCAGTTTCTAATAGGCAAACTAGGACTGTTGATAACGAAAACAATAGCTTATTTCATGAATTTTTACGATTTGTGAAAGAACTTAGCCCAACTTGGTTTTTATTTGAAAATGTAGAAGGTATAACATCTTTCAATAAAGGAGAAACATTAAGGTATATTATTGAGCGATTTCAAGAATTAGGATATAATACAAATCATACTGTTTTATATGCTTCTGATTATGGCGTTCCTCAACATCGGAACAGATTTTTTATAGTTGGGAATAATCAGAATATTGAATTTGAATTTCCTCAAAAATCTGAAGATATTGTTACATTAGAAGATGCAATAAGTGATTTGCCATTATTAGACAATGGAGCTAATATAGATTCCTTGCCTTATAGGAAAGATGTTAAAACTAGTCCTTATGCTCTTCTAATGAGAAATAATAGCCCATATTCAACTCAAAATTATGTATCAAGGAATGCGGACTATATTATAGAAAGATACAGATATATTCAACAAGGACAAAATTGGCGAGCTATTCCTGAGCATCTCATGAATAATTATAAAAATAAAAATAATTGTCATAGTGGGATTTATAAAAGACTTGACTTAAAGAAGCCTTCTGTTGTAATATCCAATTATAGAAAAAATATGCTCATTCATCCGATACAAGATAGGGGATTGTCTGTTCGGGAAGCTGCAAGAATACAAAGCTTTCCTGACGATTTTATATTTGAAGGGACGATTCATTATATACAGCAACATATAGGGAATGCGGTTCCGCCATTGTTAGCAGAAGCTATATTTAAACAAATTTTACGCTATTGAAAACATGAATATAGAGGCTCAATTTAAAAACATACAAGATTTTTCAGGTTTTCCAAATGAAGACTATGGTAGTTTATATGTACAACTGGCAAAGATTTTCAAAGACAAAATACACCCTGAAATTAAAACAAAAATACTAGAAATAGAAGAAGAAGGATATTATAATAACCATGGAATTGAGCATATAAGTATGGTTATTGATAGGGCTTCAAAAATAATTGAAACATTTACTGAAAATGAAAACACTTTTTCTCTTTCTGATTATGAGCTCTTTATTCTTTTGATTAGTATTCATTTACATGATGCTGGGCATCTTATAGGAAAGAGAAAAGAACATGCAAATAAAGTCCACGAAATGCTTTCTAGGTACTGTGGAAAAATGTTGACTGCGGCAGAAAGAAGAACAATTGGAGATATTGCTAAAGCTCACGGAGGGAAAGATGATCCTATCGGAAAACTTGTAGACGAACATATTTCAGGATTTGAAATTCGCACTCAATTACTAGCTGGGATATTAAGATTAGCTGATGAATTAGCAGAAGACAAAACTCGTGCATCTTTAGGATTATTAGAACTTGAGGATGATTCTAAGGATGAACCAAATACACATATTGACAAATACAGTGAAGTTTTTCATCGCTTTTCGGAGAGCTTAGATTCAATACGTATTCAAGGCAATGAAATCAAAATATCATTTTGTGTAAATAAAAGACTATTGAATAGATTCTTTGAAAAAAAGAAAGAGGATAACAGTGTCGAAAAGACATTTCTTCTCGATGAGATTTACTCAAGAACATATAAAACATTTTTAGAAACATTATATTGCAACAGATTTTTCCCTTCTAAATCCAGATTTAATGTAGTTAAAATTAAAATAGATTTGTTGGGCGAATATGACGAAACCTTTAGGTCTATTTCTTATGAGTTAATTGAAAAAGGCTATCCATCCACTGAAAGTATGAGTTCTTTAATTCATGAACAAATAAAGGATGGAGAAAATATATTGGATGGTGCATATATTGCAAAATTAATAAATGAAGAAAAGCATGAAAAAGAATCCGTTTGAAGTTAATACACCAGAAGGAATTTCTGCTCAAGATGCCTATGATTTATTTGTAGATGTTTTTTCTGATTTTTATCAGGTTCCAAGAATAGGGCACACATTTTTAAATGGTTCCCGTGGGTCTGGTAAAAGTATGATGTTTCGATATATGATGCCAGATTGTCAAATATTGAAAGGTAAGAAGGCTTTAAATGAGCTGGATTATTTTGCGTTATATGTCCCTATTAAATTGACAGATATTAATTATCCAGAACTGGAAAAACTAAAAACAAATGCTGTTACTTATTTTAATGAACACTTACTGACTTCATATATTGCTACTAAATCTTTTCATAGTCTTTTGGAATATGAAGCAGAACTAAATGATTCAATTATTGAAATAGATAGATTCTATAATGAAATATTCTTATGGTATGTTGAAGTCGCTGGGCATGATATTTCAAAATATAAAAATAAGTTTGATAAAGGAGTTTTTTATATCGAAGAAATAATAAAGATTCTGGACAGGATGTTCTTGGAATGTAATAAGTATTGTAAAGATATTATCTTAGAAAGAGACAACTTGACTGCTTATAACAAATCTTTATGTACTTATATAAATTTTTTATACCCTATTTTACTGGAGTTGAAAAAACTTCCTTTTATTCCTCAAGATAAACCTATTTATATTTTAATAGATGATGCTGGTTATTTAAACAAAATCCAAACAGAAATACTTAATACATGGGTGTCATATAGGACTTCTCACAATGTAAGCTTAAAAATTTCAACACAATTTGATTATAAAAGCTATAAAACAGTAACAAATAAGACTATTGATGCTCCTCACGATTATTCTTTGGTTGACATAAATTCAATTTATACAAGTAATAAGGATAACTATTTTAAAAGGATAGATGACATAGTCCAAAGACGGTTAAATAAGTACCTAAGTATAGAAACTACAACTTCTAATTTTTTCCCTCCTTATCAAAAGCAAACGGATGCTATAGAAAAAATTGCATCTGAATTGAAGGCAAAACATCATGACCCAGAAAAATCATATGCCGGAAATGATGCTGCTAGAAGATATGCTTCTTCTGAATTTTTAAAAGACCTTATACGAAGACGTTCGAGCACAAACTATAGTTATGCTGGTTTTGATAATTTAGTCGCGATATCCTCTGGAATTGTGCGGCATTTCTTAGAGCCTGCATCTAAAATGTTTGCTAATATGTTAGCACAAGGAGTTGAAAATATTAGTCATATTCCACCATCAACTCAAGATGAAGTTATTAAAGATTTCTCTGAAAGTTTTCTTTCTAGTGAATTCGATAAAATTAGGGATACATTTGGCAATATTACTAATGGAGAACGACTTAGTAAAGCCGATAAATTACATAACCTTATAACTGGATTAGGAGGTTTATTCCATTCGATTTTTATATCAGATAAATCCGAAAGGATTGTTTTTTCAGTTGCAATTACAGATATTCCTAGTAACGAACTTCGGGAAATATTACATTTAGCTGTTCAATATGGCTATCTTCATCAAGGAAGCATCAGGAATAAACAAGGTACGGGTAAATGTGTTCTATATATATTAAGTAGAACTTTAGCTCCAGTTTTCCAAATTGAACCTAAAGGCTTTAAAGGATATCAATTCATGAATAGTGATACACTCCAGATAAGTCTTTATGACCCTCAGAAATTCATCAAAGCTGTAGCTCCAACTACAGTAATGGCAAACAGTTACGGACAATTAAGCATTTTTTAAGATGAAAATAGACAAGAATAATATAGTTGAAAATTTAGGTAACATAGATCTGTTTATTTGTGCATCTGGATTTGAATCACGTTCAACTTCTTTTGCTTTATTGTTAGATGCAGGGCGGGTAAACCATGTAATAGCATTTCATCAACGAGAAAATTATTCAATATCAGAACAGAATCTCAAAAGCATTAATGGTAATTTTCCAAAGATGGAAATTATAGAATTTCCAAAGAATAAATCATTCGATACATTTGAAATTTTCATTGATAATCTTGATAAATATATCCAACAAACATATATAAAAGACAAGTTGGAAGTAATCGTTGATATTACAGCATTTACAAGAGAAACGCTTCTAATACTACTTAGAGTGTTAACTATTCCTTATATAATAGAACATACAAATATTAAGTTAGTATATATGCCTGCGCAAAGCTATCAAAAAGATTGGATGACAAAGGGAGTTCGGGAAATTCGACCAGTTCTTGGATATTCAGGTTTATTATCTCCGAGTAAACCATCTTTGCTTGTAATGCTCACTGGTTTTGAAGAGGAAAGAATGCGTACTGTTATTGATATATATGAACCTTCTCATATATTACTAGGAAAACCTTGTAAAGAAAGTTCTATTAATCAAGAATTATTTGCAATTAGCGAAATGAAATATGAAGAATTAAAGTCTGAATATGAACATTTGATTATAGATGATGGATTTACTTTTTCATGCCAAGATATAGGAAAAACAAAAAGTATAATTTTAGATATTTACAATAAATATAATAATTACAATATTATTGTTGTACCTCTAAATAATAAAATATCAACTTTAGGAGTTGCCTTTGCAGCTTTGAAGGAAGAGGGCATTCAGATATGCTATCCTTCTGCAAATCAGTATAATATTGAAAATTTTTCTACTCCATCTGATTTTTTCTGTTTGTATGATATAAAACAATTTCTATAATGTCTAATTTTAGTGCGCTAGATGATTTATTCAATTATTTAGGATTAATTTTTACATAGTTACTTGTATGAATTAACAAGATGTAAATAACATACATTCTGATTTTTTTATAGAAAAAATTGTATCAAGTATATGTAAACTCAATAGCCCATGAAAACACCTACCCGTACTAAACTCAAGAACAAACTCCCCCACCAATTCTACATAAACCAAAATTCTGACGGCGGAATAATTTTACTCAACTTCTCCCTCTCTCAACATCCATCCACCCCCACTAAGTGGTAGCATTGATAATCAATGTTGTAGTGTAAAAGACTACTTTTTGAAACTTGCTAAAATTAATTATTATGGTAACGATTACTAACTACAAGGAAGTCCTAACAGATGACGGAAGACAATTTGTGTCAATAGAGCTTCAAAGTGAGCCTAAACTTGTACAGAGTTCAACAACAGGTAACTTTTATTTGACAGTGAATAAAACAAGAGTAACAACAGCATTACCTGTAGATGTATGTAAAACACTGATGGGTCAAAGGCTACCCGGTACTGTGGAAAAGATACAGGTTGAGCCTTATGAATCCATCAACAAGGAGACGGGAGAGGTTAAAACCCTGCATCATGTGTTTGTCTATACTCCTGATGAACAGAGTGTACAAAAGGTACAGCTTGGAGACCTGCCAATGATTACAGATTTCAATACAGGCATGAACTCTCTGCCAATGGGTTCTTTTGCTATACCTTCTTGATAACCAGAAATAATCAGACCTTACCTGAAATATGGTAGGGTCTGGTTAAGATAACATCAATGATAATACATGATGTAATATAATGATACTTTCCTTTAGCTGTAAGTACAATAGTAGCATATTTATATTTATCATTGATGTATTTATGAGTGAGACTACTCCACATCCATGTATTTATCCAAAATAAGTTTTAACTTTACTTTCCAACTATATTTTATTTATAGACTTTTTGATATATAAACATCATAAGGGTAAATAGCCCATGCCAATGTCCTGATTCAACTTTCTATTCAAGTAATGATTTTGTATCAACTTAAATTCATATTTTTGTTGAATAAACAATTAATCATTTGCTTATGGTAGAATAACAGAATCAAGACATAATTAATATAAAGCGTTTGCTTTATTGCTTGTAGGTTCATAAAATCACCACTTTTAGAAACCAACTGCATAGTAATAATAGTGAATGTTCATGTTATAGGCATGGGCTTCCTTATTGCAGTTGGTGGGTGTTGTGGTGATACCTTTGAACTTAGTGAGGTAAGTACCATGCCTTACTTGTTTTAACTATGGTACGAAAACATATAAATATTATTTATGAATACGAGAAAAGAACTCAATTTAGATGTCAAAAAATCAACACTCAAAACCATTCGAAAATATATATTAGTTACACTTTGTTGTTTTGTTATAGCGATAATTTATCCTTTTATAAATATATATTGGGGTACATATTCTGTATATATCATGCAAAATCCGAATGCCAATCAATATTCATTATATAGCGCAGAGCTTGCTAATGTAAGACTTGAGCCATATATAGAAAATGATTCAAGAATATTATATAGTAGATTTTATGGACAAGAGAGTGAATACTCTGATATTGTATGGCTTGCTGATATAAAAAGGACTGAAATCGCGGCTTATAATATTGAGAAAGAGAGTGAAAGAGCAGAAGAAATGTTAAAAGAATATATAGGGATATTTTCTTCGATAAAAATGGTATTCGGAATAGAACATTATGCCAAAATATTCTACTGGATATTCTTTCCGTTATTGATAACAACTATCGTTCTAATGAATTTTAAGTTTAACTTCAAAATAAAAAATGAGTAATTATGGGAATTTTTATAACAGGTTTATTAGGAGGCTTAATATTTGCCTTAGTTAGTTGGGCATTTAGTAAGATAGGCAGTCAATCAACGAAGAAAGCGGAAGAAGAGTTAAAAATTAGCTTTTCAAGCGAAATTTTATCCATCAAAGAAAAAACGGCAATAATGTATCTATTGATGAAACTTGCCGAGTGCGATGGGAAATATAACAAAAAAGAACATGCTGTAATGCAAGCTATTATGAATATTTTAGGGTATAATCCGAATACGAAAGATGCTGAAAAAATAGGAGCAGAATTAGAAAAATGTTCAGTCACTGATCTATCAGGTGTATTGTCGAATATTGATATACTTCAAAAAGAATGGTTCGCAAAAGCTATTATTGTCCTAATGGAAAGTGACCAACAAGCTACACAACAAGAAAATGACTTTATCCAACCAATCCTTTCTTCGATAGGTATCACGAATGAAAAATATAATGAAATAAAAAGCAGACTAACAAACACAAACAAATAAAATAATATGAAACATATTTATCTTGTTATTGTCATGTTCTTAATGTCGGGTGTATTTATTGGAGCAAATGCACAATCCATCAGTGCCAGTAAAATTCTGAGCTACCTGAATGGTCAAAAACAAACTGTAATATCAGCAGACCTTTCAAAACTTGGTTTTGTTCAAACAGAGAAAAAAGAAACAACGACATTTGTAGGCTATGCTTACACAAAGAAAGGTAGAGCAGGTGTTGAAAATATAAATATTGCAATTAATGATGAATTATTCTCAATTATATATAAGCCATCTACAACTGCGATATATTCAGCATTAAAAGAAAAAATGCTTACAAAAGACTTTGAATATTCTTACTCTCACCAAAGTACGAAATATTATGAAAGTACCAATATGAGAATCGGCATTAACGATACAGGCAAAATAATATCATTCTTTGTAAAAAAGAAGTGATAGCCCCATTCAAAACAAACGGCATACCTCAATCAAAGAAGTATGCCGTTCGATTTTATGGTGGTTTATCAGTAAGAATATTTCAGCTTCCCCGACAACTCAGACATTTCTCGATTTACAGTCTTTTCCAGTACTTTCGCATAATGCTGTGTCATCTTAATATCTTTATGCCCTAACATTTTAGAAACACTTTCAATAGAAATATTATTAGCTAAAGTTACAGTTGTGGCAAATGTGTGGCGGGCCATGTGAAATGTTAAATTCTTCGTAATTCCGCATAAATCAGCAATTTCCTTCAAATAAGCATTAGTCTTCTGGTTGGTAAGCATCGGGAGTAGTTGATTGTTTGGTAAAGGTATATCCTTGTATTTATCAAGAATTTTCTTCGTAACAGGAAGCAAAGGGACATTATACCAAACACCTGTTTTTTGCCGTTGCTTGCGAATTACAATATCATTGCCAACTTGGGAAAAATCCTCTTTTCTCAAATTCTTCACATCAATGTACGAAAGCCCAGTGAAGCAGCAAAAAGCAAATATATCTCTTATATGGGTTAGGCGGTCTGTCGGAAAATCTTTCATTAGCAGGGTTTCTAATTCAGTTTCAGAAAGAAACTCTTTGCTTACCTCATTCATCCTGAAATTCAATTTCTCAATAGGGTTGCTCTTCAATATTTCTTTCTGAACTGCAATATTAAGAATCTTACTAACATTGCGAATATATTTTACAGTAGTATTATTCGCACAATCACGGACAGTCCTAAGATAATGCTCATACTCCTTTATCATGTTTGGGGTAATCTCTTTCAAAAGGACATCATTTTGTTTATACTTATATTGTAAGAACTCCACGAAGTGATTCATTGATGTTTGATGCCGAACAAGGGTAGCAGGAGCAAACTCTTTTCCTATAAGGTCTTCCAGTTTGTTGTTATGCTCTGTGTATAATTTCACAAATGTAACCTTCATTTCATCAGCACCAATATATCTGTTCTTTAAGGCAATAGCACTTACAGTCTTATCTTCATCCTCAAGGTCTTTTTGAATCTCATATAATCGGGAACGGATATGTTCCAAATAATGATTAAGTTCTTTGTTTTTGGCTGTAGTTGCTTTGGCACAACCTTTCTTCTCTAACCAATCATTAATAGTGATACTGCGTTGAATGCCCATTTCAGCCCTCACACCATCCACTGTAATTCGCATGTAAATGGGTGCTTCCCCATTTCTAAGCAGTTTTGACCTCTTAATAAAGTAGAGGATTGTAAAAGTTTTTCTTTTCATAAAAATCCACCTTTCTTCAATAAATTTTAATACTACAAAGTTATCTCCAGAGAGGACTTTATGAAAGTGCATAATGTTGAATAACAATGAATTATATACAAACAGGTGGACTGTTCCAAACTTATATTTTAGTCCACCGAATTAGCAGACTAACAAATGCAATATAAGGGTACAGGATGCACTTTTCTATAAAAATAAAAATCCTGTAATTCAACGAATTACAGGATTTATACTTATCTTTCATACTTGTTTTGCGGAAGCGGGGGGATTCGAACCCCCGGTACAGTTACCCGTACGTCAGTTTAGCAAACTGGTGGTTTCAGCCACTCACCCACACTTCCCTGCATTGCAAAATGGGTTTTTGCTCAATTGCGATGCAAATATAATTGTTTGTTTTGATTATACAAACAGTTTCCTGATTAAATAGCTTTTTCTTTGATCAAATATTCGGCTATTTGCACAGCGTTCAGCGCTGCTCCTTTCTTGATCTGATCAGCAACAACCCAGAATGTCAATCCGTTCGGGTTGGCAATGTCTTCGCGGATACGTCCTACGTAAACAGGGTCTTGTCCTGCTACGAAAAGAGGCATCGGATAGTCTTTCTCTGCCGGATTATCTTGCAAAACGATACCCCCGGCTTTAGCGAATGCTTCTTTTGCTTCCTGCGGGCTAACCGGTCTTTCGGTTTCTACCCATATAGCTTCGGAGTGTGAGCGAAGAACAGGAACACGGATACATGTCGCGCTCACTTCTATGTCGGAATGCATAATCTTACGTGTTTCGTGATACATCTTCAACTCTTCCTTTGTGTATCCGTTGTCAGTGAAAACATCTATCTGAGGAATCAGATTATATGCCAACTGGTATGCGAATTTTTCTACAGTTACATCGTTATTGTATGCTATTTGCTTAAACTGATTGATCAGCTCGTCCATGGCAGCAGCTCCTGCGCCCGATGCAGCCTGATAAGTGGCAACGTGCGCCCGTTTGATATGCGATATTTTTTCTATTACATCCATTGCTACCACCATTTGGATAGTAGAGCAATTGGGATTGGCAATAATTCCCCTCGGACGTATCTTGGCATCTTCTCCATTCACTTCCGGCACAACCAACGGTACGTCTTTGTCCATACGGAATGCGCTGGAATTGTCTATCATGATGGCTCCGTGCTTGGTAATCGTAGATGCAAATTCAACAGATGTGCCACCTCCGGCAGAAGTAAACGCGATGTCTATACCCTTAAAATCATCGTTATGCTTGAGTTCCTTGACTTCGTACTGTTTATCACGGAAAGTATAAACAGTTCCGGCACTTCTTGCCGACCCGAACAACACCAGTTCATCGACGGGAAAATTCCGTTCATCGAGAACCCGGAGAAACTCCTGTCCAACGGCGCCACTGGCGCCAACAATAGCAATTTTCATTTTAGTTTGATATAGAATAAATTAAATAATGAGGTACAAAGATATGAATTTGCAAAGATATAGTATTCATGTTCAGATGAATTTAAATGGTAACTTTTTAACTAAAATGTAACAAACTGCTACAGTAGTCAGTAGTCAGTAGTTAGTAGTGAGCGCTCAGAACTTAAAACTCATAACTCATAACTATTTAACGCCTACTTTTTAACTAAAAAGTAACAAACTTCTACAGTCAATTAGCCGTTAGCCATTAGCTGTTAGCCGTTAGCTGTTAGCCCCTTGCTCGCGCGGCTACCCTCTTTGTCATCCTGACCGCAGGGAAGGATCCCGATCCCCGAGAAACAAGAGATGCCTCCTGTCGTCAGCATGACAAACCGGAATTTAACTAAAAAGTAACAAACTTCTACAGTTAGCAGTCATCAGTCAACAGTAAACAACTCGTATCTCGTCTACTCGTAACTTTTAACTAAAAAGTAACAAACTTCTACACTCAATTAGCTGTTAGCCCCTTGCTTGCGCGGCTACCCTCTTTGTCATCCTGACCGCAGGGAAGGATCCTGATCCCCGAGAGACAGGAGATGCTTCCTATCGTCAGCATGACAAACCAGAATTTAACTAAAAAGTAACAAACTTCTACCTTTAGCAGTAAACAGTAGTCAGCCAACAAGGCCTTTTCGTCATTGCGAATTCGAAGAATCGGCGGAGCCAACAGGAGTGAAGCAATCCAGAGTATTGATTATTAATGGATTGCTTCGGGTAAACCCTCGCAATGACGTGCGACAGTCAGCAGTCAACAACTCGTATCTCGTATCTCGTCTACTCGTATCTTTTTAACTAAAAAGTAACAAACTCCCATAGTACATGACAAAAAATATTTTACATACATTTAAAAGACTTATTATGTTGCCCTTACAGGGCACGATTCCCTAGTCTGTCATCTACCCGGGGTAACACCCCGGGCTGGAATATATTAGGCCTTCAGCCTGTTTATTTCCTTGATGCCCTGAAGGGGCTACATAATATAGCCCAATGGCAACGCCTTGGGTGGGAAAACGAAATCCCCTGAAACCGAGCCCTGTAAGGGCAATATAAGATTTTGCAATATTTTTTGTCATGTACTATGCAAACTCCACACTCATTTTCACATTTTAACTACACTTCGTTCCGTTGAACGTTGTTTCAAATTCGCTAATTGTCAAATTAAAAATTTATTCCCGATAAGCAGGTTGACTATAAAAAATCCGTAGGATTTTCATATCAATAGAAAATTGTATCCTCTTTTCTACCCGAACGCCGTAGGTGTTCAACCCCTAAGGGGTTGCGATACCGGGCGGTTTACCTCTTCTATTGATATGAATGCCCTAACGGGCAAAAATTACACCCAATTCTACAGTTATCAGTCAACAGTCAACAACTTGTACCTCCTATCTCGTATCTCGTATCTCGTCTACTCGTAACTTTTTAACTAAAATGTAACAAACTTCTACAGTAGTCAGTAGTTAGTAGTCAGTAGTTAGTAGTGAGCGCTCATAACTCATAACTATTTAACGCCTACTTTTTAACTAAAAAGTAACATTTTCTACACTCATTTTCAAATCTTCAAATTTGCTAATTTTAACTACACTTCGTTCCGTTGAACGTTGTTTCAAATTTTCTCATTTTCAAATTACCACTATCTATAGATAAAACTAATTTAGTTACAGGTTATAAGCTTTTGCCGCTTTGCGCCATTGTTGACTGCTGACTGTTTACTGTTATTGTCGCTTCGAGCCAACCATCGGTCACAGGAGCGCAGCGTATGTAATTGGCACATTTTCAAATTGGCACATTTGCTAATTTTTCATTTAAAACCTATATCTTTGTTCCTCCAAAAAAACTATCACAAAATGGCTCGGAAAAAGAAGGAATTACCTTTGATAGAAAATGTAGAGATTGTCGACATTGCCGCGGAAGGAAAAGCTATAGCAAAAATAGACGATATGGTAGTGTTTATACCATATGTAGTGCCCGGCGACATTATCGATTTGCAGATAACGCGGAAGAAGAATAGTTATGCAGAAGGGAGACCGGTTCGCTTTGTATCTTATTCCCCGAATCGCACGGAAGCGTTTTGTGAGCATTTTGGTATCTGTGGCGGGTGTAAGTGGCAAATACTCCCATATACCGAGCAACTGAAATATAAACAAAAGCAGGTGACGGATAATCTTGTCCGTATCGGTAAAATCGAATTGCCTGAAATACAGCCTATACTTGGTTCTGCCAAAACGGAATTTTACCGCAACAAGCTTGAGTTTACATTCTCGAATAAAAAGTGGCTGACACAGGAGCAAATTAATTCGAACGAAA
This sequence comes from Dysgonomonas reticulitermitis, assembly GCF_054601275.1. Lineage (NCBI taxonomy): Bacteria > Pseudomonadati > Bacteroidota > Bacteroidia > Bacteroidales > Dysgonomonadaceae > Dysgonomonas > Dysgonomonas reticulitermitis. The sequence continues at coordinate 14,942 of NZ_BAAHWU010000030.1, forward strand.
GTTTTGATAATATGAATGCTCTCGGTTTCCATATACCCGGTATGTTCGACAAGGTGCTCGACATAAATAAATGCTGGTTGCAGGACGATATATCGAACCAAATACGCAATTTTATACGCGAATATTGTATCGATAAAGAGTATACATTCTTCGACCTCAGAAACAAAGGTGGTTTGATGCGGAATATTATAGTGCGTACTTCTACTACCGGGGAGCTGATGCTGATCGTCGTTTTCTACGAAGCCAGTAGAACAAAACGCGAAGACCTGCTGAATGCTATCGCTGGCAAGTTTCCCGAAATCACCTCTTTGCTTTACATCGTAAATGAGAAGGCAAACGACACGATTACCGACCAGATAGTACTGAGATGGAAAGGGAACGATTTTATTTACGAGGAAATGGAAGAGTTAAAGTTCAAAATAGGTCCGAAATCTTTCTACCAGACAAATAGTGAGCAAGCATATGAGTTATATAAAGTAGCGCGTGATTTTGCCGGGCTTACAGGTAATGAACTTGTTTACGACTTGTATACAGGTACGGGTACCATAGCCAACTTTATTGCCCGTCAGGCTAAAAAAGTTATCGGTATAGAATATGTGGAAGACGCAATCGAGGATGCTATATATAATTCTGAAAACAACAAAATAAAGAACACGTTGTTTTTCGCCGGAGACATGAAAGATATACTTACACAGGATTTCATCGATAAATACGGGCGTCCCGATGTCATTATCACCGATCCGCCACGTGCGGGCATGCACGAAGATGTAGTAAGTACTATCCTGTTTGCCGAACCTGAGAGAATCGTTTATGTAAGCTGTAATCCTGCTACTCAAGCCCGTGACCTGGCTTTACTCGATGCAAAATATAAAGTAACCAAGGTGCAGCCGGTAGATATGTTCCCACATACTCACCATGTGGAGAATGTCGTTTTATTGGTGAAGAAATAAAGTGTTTTTATCATACAAACGATAATAAGAAAGAGGCTGTTCCTCCAAGAGTGGTCGGGAGATTTCAATATATCATATATTATTGTTTATCAATTCAATAGTATATAATCAGGTCGGTGAATATATTTATCAAACGTTGAATAGAAGTTAGACATTTTATATAATATTGCTTTCACTTGATTTGAACACAATCGTAGAAATAAAATCGTATCTTTGAGTATAATATTCAAATTAAAATGAAAAAATTTAGAGATTACAAAAATGAAGGTGCAAATTGGATAACTCTCGCTACTGGTGAATTTTATCCTGATATACTTAAAGATGCCTGCGCGTTATATAAGCCTGTACTAGAGCTGTTTGGGCAATTATTAAAGTCTTCAGAGTCTTCACAAAGGCTTTTCATACAAACGACAGAAGTAAAGCAACAATGGATGCGAATCCAATTGGCAAGAGTATTTAGAAAGTATGTTAGTCCTAATACTTCTGTTGAAATGTTGAAAAAAAAATCTTCTGTTCAATGGATATGCGAAAATTTTGCAAAGGAATTCAGACCAATAGCAGAGGTTCAAAAAGCCTTTATGTCTCGACCTATACCAGATGAAGCTTTATGTGCTATATTGTGGGAATATAAAGATAGAGGTCAAAAAGGATATAATTTAACAGAACGAATGTTTGAATTATTGAGAAGTATCCTCCCCGATTATGAAATTTTAGGTCCAGAGAGAGCAGGTAAAGATATTCTTTTAGGAAAAGTTTTTCCTAATTACACTAAACCTGACAGACCTGCCGATTTTATAATAAAAGATAAAAGTAATATTCTGGCAGTTGGTTTTGCTCGCTATGATTCTGATCGAGGAGGCTCTCAGGAGGATGATCGTACAGGCGGTTATTATCATGCGGCAAGAGAATTCCTTGAATATGCTAACGGAAAAGATTTAAGAACAAAAGTTATTTTTGTTAATGATGGGCCGGGCTTACTACTTGGTTCAATGTGGGATGATTATAGTTATTTGGATGAAAGTTCAGATGATATAAAAGTTGTAACTTTACGTATGATTGTGAATAGAATAAATGATACTTGGTTAAAATCATAATGGCTACAGGAATAACTAAAAATAACTGGCAAGAAGAAGTTCATATTATTTCTAGTGAAATTTATGAGAAGGGGGTTAATTATCAAATTTCTTATGAAGGAAAAACTTCTATAGAGAAATTAATAAATTCTTTACCTATTCAGAAATACGAAACTTTGATTGAAGAAAACAATAATAATCAGTTGTACTATGGGGATAATCTTGATGTAATGAAACACCTTGTTCATAATCAAGAATTTACAGGAAAAATTAAATTAGTATATATAGACCCTCCTTATGGGACAAATAGTATATTCCAGACACGCCATCAAAAAAATTCATATAAAGATGATTTAATTGGAAGTCATTACATTGAATTCATAAGAAGGCGTCTTATTTTATTAAAGGAACTGATGTCTAACAGCGGTTCTATATATGTTCATCTGGATAATAATATGGTTTTCCAAATAAAGATGATAATGGACGAAGTTTTTGGTACTAAAAATTTTAGGGGATTAATAACACGAAAGAAATGTAGTAATAAAAACTATACAAAGAAGACATATGGAAACATTTCTGACTATATACTATTTTACTCAAAAACAGATGATTATATTTGGCATAGACCAGCAGAAGCATGGACCGATGAAAAAGTATTAAAAGAATACCCTTGCATTGATGAGGCTACAGGTAGACGATACAAAAAAGTGCCAATTCATGCACCGGGGATAAGAAATGGTGAAACTGGTTCAGAATGGAGAGGTATGCTGCCTCCTAAAGGGAAGCATTGGCAATATACCCCTTCAAAATTGGATGAATTAGATGAGAAAGGTGAAATTTATTGGTCTGCAAATGGAAATCCTCGCAGGAAAGTGTTTTTTGAAGAAGACAAAGGTATTCCGATACAAGATATATGGTTAGATGTACAGGATTCTTTAAATCAAAATATCAAGACCACGGGATACCCCACAGAAAAAAATCCAGATTTACTAAAACGTATTATTAAAGCATCTTCAAATGAAGGTGATCTTGTTTTAGATTGCTTTGCTGGTTCTGGGACAACGTTAGAAGCAGCTCAAAGTTTGAATAGAAAATGGATTGGAATTGATAATAGTTCTGAGGCGATTGCAAGTGTTTTCAAACGTTTTTTTAATGGACTTGAGAATATGGGAAGTTTTGTTAAAAAGACAAACAAAAAAAAGAATGAGGCAAAAAATCAACAATCTTTATTTCCCTCTTTACAAGTAGAAAAAAATGACACCAATGAAACTTTAGAAAAATTCAATTTTATTATTGACTCATTTCATAAAGAAGAAATTGAAGAAGAAATTCGTCAATATTTACAAGATTTATAAAGGGATGAATTCTATATGATGGACGGGTTTGCGTATGCTTCGCTACCGCGCGAATCTTTCGCGTGGCTTATTTAATCGCCACACGATGCAATCGTGCGGTAGCGGGGGCTTTTGAAATATAATTATAATCTCGACTAATCTTTATTAACTAAATATTTGTTTTGAATCATTCTGCTTAATATAAAGCAAAGGACACCAATTACAGCAAAAGTAATAATGAGAATGGGGCTTGAATATAGCATTTCAGAACCATCTATATAAGCTAAAAAATAAAATGGTGTCATTACAGCAAATAACTTAGCCATTATATTCAAAAATTTAGAAAGCAAGAATTTCTTATATAATTTCCAATTATTAGCTGCCGTTTCAGTCTCAGTCTCTTTAGTATAGAATGATGCTTTTTTCCTGTAATAATGCGTGGAAGCACTATACCCTACATAATATGCTACAATTGCCCATATAGGAAAAAATATAAGCAGTTCATTTTCTGATGATGTCCACCACGACATGCCAAATCTTAAAGAAAATACTATAAAAGCAACTATTAAAAATCCAATAGCACCGAGCAACCCATTAATTATATTTTTCTTTTGCATAATATAATCGCAAAATTCGATTGTACAAATTTTTAAAATGAAATGTACATCAAAACACATGCACACATATTTGAAATACATTCATAATTGTACAAATATAACAAAAGCCATTTAAGTATAGTTTAAATGGCTTTTAATTATTATTTAATTAAGTGTATTGTTCAATATACGGATAAATTGTTTTAGCTAACTGTTGCTGCCCTGCATCATTCGGATGTACACCATCAGGCATCAAAGCATCTTTTGTCAATGGTGATATTCTACATTCATTGTATATATCAATACAACGCACCCCAAAATAAGTGCAAATCTGATGCTCTATATCTCTATAACTCTGTAAAGGATAAGCACCATCCCATGTTGTGAAAAATGGTGTGAAAAAGACTATTGAAGCATTTATTGATGTTTTACGCAATAGAGTTTCCAAACAATATCTAAATGATTCGGCAAAAGTGCGTCCAAGTGCTAAATCTGAATAGTTCATTGTCATAACACTTTCAACTTCACCTAATGGTCTATTTCTGTCATAATCGTTTACACCTATCATGCAAGTGATCAGACCTGAAAACCCATTAGGGACAGTATTAACCTGCGACATTAAACCTTTAAAACCATTGTCAGGGTCATTGAAAGCCGTAGCACCTGATATGGCTAAATTCGTAAAACTCACAAATTTAACCATCGAATTGATAAGTACTGGATATGGCGTGTTTGCACCAGCACCGAAAGTAATGCTATCGCCCAATGAAATATAAGCAATATCGGATGTAGATGTATCACCCTCACCTATAAACAGCCCAATACAAAGGTTATTTGTAGCGAAAGAAGTCCAAACATCATCATATCTATAATTACCACCACCAACCGAATTTGCTGCACCTGATTCATAAGTCAGTTTTGCTGTATCTCCAACCTTGAAGAATCCCAATACTTCATCACTTGCTAATTGCTTGGCAATTGGTATAATATTAACGCCACTTGTCAATGTAATTTGCTTTAACTCTGTCTGAGTAAAAGAAGATGTATTGATATTTTTACCTATATAAATAGTCATTGTACCGCCATTTTCTGACTTTAATTTAAGATTATTGATATATTTACCTTTCATTAAGTCAGAGTTGAAATAATACCATGTACCGTCAGGCAACGCATTTTTTGTACCGTCTGCAAAGGGTATTAATTCGGTTATAGTGCCACCTGATGATATATCTTCTATCAAAGCATATAATTTATTAATATCACCATCTGCATCTAAGCCACCCACGCCAATAAACACCCCAATACAAAGGTTATTTGTAGCAAAAGAAGTCCAAACACCATCATATCTATAATTACCACCACCAACCGAATTTGCTGCACCTGATTCATAAGTCAGTTTTGCTGTATCTCCAACCTTGAAGAATCCCAATACTTCATCACTTGCTAATTGCTTGGCAATTGGTATAATATTAACACCACTTGTCAGTGTGACTTGTTTTAATTCTGTTTGAGAGAAAGATGATGTATTAATATTTTTACCTATGTATATAGTCATTGTACCACCATTTTCTGACTTCAATTTGATGTTGTTGATATATTTACCCTTCATTAAATCAGAATTGAAATAGTACCATGTACCATCAGGTAACGCATTTTTTGTGCCGTCTGCAAAAGGTATTAATTCAGTTATTTGAGAATTACCACTTCCACCATACAATTTCACTTGAAGATTATTAACTGCATGATTTGATGGCACAGTGTCCACATCATCAGTTATTTCATTTGTTAGTGCTTCCTTTTTTAGATATTCAGCCAAATCAACTTCCTGTTGTGTTGGAATTTCACCAGTATCAGTCCATGCACCACCATCTGCAAAAACTTTCCAAACAGTTCCAGGATATGGTGATCCAACCCACGCAAAGAAATCTTTTATGTTTTCAGTTTGTGGATATGCTGTCTGTAATTCTGCTAATGTAGAATAATAACCTTTGAATTTTGTAGTTACTTTTTCCAAATCTTCTTTTGATGCCTTATCATCCAACGCTTCATTCAATCCTAAAACAGCAGATTGATTGATCCTTTCTGACTTATGCCAAAAGGACTTGAATTGTTCAGCAAACTGTGCTTCTGTCGGAAACTTTCCGGTGGTGAACCACTCAAATAATTGCTTTAAACTTACCATGATTTTAATATTTTACTTTGATTAAGAAAGCCAGTACATAAAATGGTGGTCTGTTTTCATGTTCCTGTCCACCACCAACCTTTTGAATTGTAGCATCCAGCCATCTATCTTCACTCATACTTCCAACATTATATTCACGTGCTGCATTTGCCTGGTCAATGCTTCCAGGTGTTGACTGATCATCAATGTCACCTGCTTTTGCTGATAGTTTATTGAATAACTGATTTTTGACGTGATCATGTGATGGAATTTCATTGGTTGTCAAAGTGACTTTTTCCAATCCACCTTTTTTTCCTATTTCATTGTAATCAGTTTTTGATGGATCATAACCGACAATAAAAAGATGCCTTAAATCAGGCAAATTGAAACTTTCATCATTTTCCTTTCCATAATACCATGCTAATTCAGGATAATCTGCTGTTTTCAGCACACTACCATCAGCCAGTTTGTAATTTTCAGGCGTTCTGTCCACTCTACCTGTCCACTCCATTTTGAATCCAGGTGGTTCACCTCGAATAGAAGAAATCTTTTCTTCCAGTTGTTGATTGGTCAATATTTGTGCAAAATCAGCCCAATTATATTCACCATTATCAGCAAACTTTGCAACACGCAAAACATACGCTTCGGGATAATCAACACCAAAAGCATGATCATTCACCATTGTTTCCTGAATGGTTATTTTTGCTTTTTTTGTTCCTGCTTCAAATGGCAATATTTCACCATTTATGACAATCAACCCTGCACTGACTGTTGTGCCAGTCACAACGCATCCTGATAAAATATAGTTTTGTCCACCAAGCTGTGCGATGTTGCCAGCCATAAAAGACTGTTTTTGCAAGAAATCCAACATATATGTGGATGGTGGAAAACTGCTTTTTGCTGTAAAATTCCCTTTATTCATAAGATATAATGTATTTCTTTGTTGACAGTTTGTTTTTATGAATCAATATTTTAAGTCTGCGTTCTTCATCCTGTGACAATGTAAATCCAGCCGAAAAAACAACTTCAAAATCAATTTGATCCGCACCAATAGTTCCTTTTTCCATGATCATATATGGTGGTGATGTGAATTGCTCTGTATATGGCACACGCTGGTTGTTGCTTTTATCCAATATCAACAATGAATTAAAATTAAATTCATAATTGCGCACCTTTATACGTCTTTCATAAAAGTCAAATTCATCATTGATCACTGCTTGCATGTAGCATATTTGCGCATTGTTTTTGGTCTGCAACGATTCATCAAAACGAACAAAATCACTTTGCATGTCATCCAACGGTTTGATCATTGACAGCAAAAACAGCCGGATCAAATCATTCCTTAACAATGTAGGTGTCAGCAATAACACCAACAGTGAATAATTGATGTTATAATATTTCTTCATTCGGTATAAAGTTTAAAATCAGGTTTGCATCAGATATTTGATAATATCCAGCATGTGCAATTTCACGTGCGTTGATTTCAGTGAATTGAGTATATGCACCATAACGAGATGCAGCAAATTTGATTTCAGCCACATCCACACCATCCAGCACCTGCAATGTGTCCACCAATGCCTGATTTGTGTACATTCCATTGAAAGGAAGGTTTTTCAAATAGTTTCTGATGGCATCCTGAACTGGTGTGTTTGCATTGCCATCCAACCGCTTTCCGGCTTCATCCAACACCTGTGGATCATAATAGATGTCAATGGTCAATTTCATGTGATCCGGCTGATCATTGATCACCACAATGCGCACACCTGCATATTGGTATGCGTTTAAATAGTTTTTAAAAGCCGTTAATTGTGTAGCAGACAATGGTTGCCTGTTGCCATTGCTTTCAGTGGCAATTTTCAGATAAAGAATGCTTTTATCCAGTGATTCCACTGCTGCTGCATACTTCACCATCTGCCTGGATGATATTTGTTCACTGGTCAATCCGGTGTTGTCATAATAGTCTGTTTCAAACACCAGTTCCTGTCCAAACTGGAATTGTTTGGCTTTCCAGGCATACCAGTTTGCCGTTCCTGACATTTGTTCATTCAGGATGGCTGAAATATCAATTTTATGTTGTTCAAACAGTTGCTGATTTACCCATAAAGCAGTTGCAATAGCATCAAAAATTATATTTTCGAGTGATACGGCTGAAAACTGATCTTCAAAGGTCAAACCATCCTTCAATCCATACAGTTGTTTCACCATTTCGTTGGTGATATATGGATCAGTCATCAATTCCTTTATGTCAGCAATCGTTGTCATTTGAATTTTATTTTAATGAATAACCAAATAGAAAAACCGATCAAACAGGATGCACCAATTGCAATGAGCATCTTTTGCCACCACTTCAATCCTGTTTCCTTTTCTTCCTTTGTCTTTGTTTCGGTTTTAGCTTTTATTTGTGAATTGTCCTGCGTTTGCACGGATGACACACTGTCTTTTTCCTGATGGATGTTTTCCGTTTCCTGCACATCCGTTTCTTTGTTGATGTTGATTTCATTTTCTTCCTTCACCGGATGCTTTCCGGTTGCAGGATCAACAGGTTTGTCCGTGTCATATTTGGTATTTTTGATACCAATGTTCATCCGGTCTTTGATGATGCGTTGCATGATCCTGTCTGTAAGTTCAGCCAGGTGTTTGTCATCAGACACAGTGATGTCATTGTTGATGGCAATATCTTCTTTCTGTTTCAGTTCAGAAACCGCCTTTTGTGGTGATTTGCAGGAAAACAGCAACACAGAAATCAATATGAAGATCAAATGTTTCATTGTTCAATGTTTTTTTCAATCATTCTGATAATCGTTTTCAGAGTAGCTGCATAGTTCGGATCAGTTGCATATCCTGCTTTTGCAATAGCATCAGCAAAGGCAAATGGATCATTTTTCAATTCCAGTGCCTGTGCATACCTTTTATTTGCAAAGAAGAAATTGGCGTGATCTGTAAATGATTGTTCAGGTGAATCATATTTTCTGAACCAATCTTTCACCACATAATCATATTTACCATCTTTTCGTGGTGTCACTGATATAATTTCAGGAAAATGCACATTTGGTGAACTAAGCACTTCACGTGTCCTGATCAGTTGCTTTTGATCATCAGGTGTGTTCTTAGATGCTTTCACGCCAAAGAACATATTGCCAGGTGCAGAACCACCCCAACCTGATTCCAATGCAGCCTGTGCCAATGTGAACCGTGCATCTATACCTGTTTTATTTTGAGTTTGAACGGCAAATGGATAGTATGCCTTTACAAATTCTTTTGGTGTCATTTTAGCCATTGTTTTGATCATTTAAGTTTTTAGTTTCTTTTTCTTTCAAAAATTCAGACAGTTTTGGAATCTTTTTCACGATCTCAACAGACAGAATCCAGTGAATATATTTAAGGAATAAGTTTTTGGTGAAAATCCTGCGTAAGTTCTCAACATTTGAAACTGTCTCCACCCATGCAATGATGTAGGCTTCAAATTTCACGCACGTCAATGTGAAGATCAGCACGTTCGTCCTGGTTGTTCCAGGCTCAATGAATTGTTCAATCAGGTGCAGCAGTATTCCTGTACATAATGTGCCAACAATAGACACTATATAAACCACCAGCTTTGCAAAGCTCCAACGCATCCTTTTACTGACAATCCTTTTCCCTTCATAAATACTGGCAGCAATTCCGGTCAGATAATCGGAGATCACCAGCCCGCCTGCCAACATCAGAGCGAATCCGATTGCATCTGCATTATTACTGAAAGCAGCAGCAAATGCCATAAATAGTGAACCAATCCACGTCACAGTCCTGTCAACCATTTTTTCCATTACGATACAATAAAACTGATACCTACTGCCATAAATCCGATACCACCAAAGGTCTTTTGTTCCAGTGTGGTCACTGTTGCCGGATAGATGTTGTTTGTTTTATAATAATTCATCACACGCCTGTCAATTGGTGTTGGTGTCGCCAATGGTGTTCCAACTGTCAGTGCTTCTGTTACTGCAATTTCGTCTGCAATCGACATTTCAATGATTGCTTCTATACTGCCAGCTTCACGCACTGCGATGTCACCAAGCCATTGCCCTTGTTTACTTGTAATTTGCATGTATTTCAACATTTTGTCCGTTTATTTCCACTTTCTTCACTCGCATTCCATCTGCAACCAATTGTTGCCTGATTTTGTGTTTATACAACAGAAATTCGTGATCCAGCAACATATTGTTGATCCCAACACCCACCGTTGGATGTGATTTCAATTCACCAGGCTGCATGTACAGAATAGTTTTGGCATTCTGCATGGTCACATCACCAACAGTGAATCCCTGAACAATTTTGCCTTCTGCATCCCTTTGCACCTGAATATCCAAATCATTGGTCTTTGGATTCAATAAGATTCCTAAATTCTTCATTTGAAAATCTGTTTAAATGATGTTTCAATCATATTTAATTGCGATATAACACCAGGATCAAATGTGCCATTTCCAAGTGGTGTGATCACCTGTGCTTTTGCCAGCGTTTGGATCAGTTGTGAAACCAGTTCCATCACATTCTGTCCGTTGCAGGTTATTTCAATAGTGTCAACCACATCAGCAGACAACACAAAAAGGTTGCTGAAATCACCGGAAAAAGAACCAACCAACACATCACTTCCTTCTGCTGGTGTCAACAGCACTTTGTTTTCCGTTTGTGCTGTTGTCGGTTTCAGCCGGACACCATCCAGTTCCAAGCCATCCACATTGATGGTGCAGGTGTCACCCTGCGAACTAACAAAGGTTGCTGTGAAAAAAGTTTCTTTTGTTTCATTCCTGCCTTTCAGCAGGTCTGCCAATCTTCTGTATTTATCCATTGCCTGTCAGTTTACGTCCAATTTCTATTTTGCGCACACCACCATCTTCACTGAATGTTGTGGTGACAGACACCACATAATATGATCCGGTTTTATATTCATATTCTTTGTCATGCAAATGCAATGAAAATGTTGGTTCTACATACGGAATCAGCCAACCTGTGATGCTGCCTTCATAGCCATCATAAACCAGGTATTTCATTTCTTCCAATCCACGTTGTTTCAGTGCTGCATCATCCATCACGTTGTAAACCTTCACCGTGCGTTTTTCACCACCAGTTGTGCCAACAGTCACAGATTTCTTTTTGCCATCCAGTCCAATGCCTTCAACTACAACTTCAAACTTCCTGTCATCCTTGCTTCTATATTTCAGGTCTGATGATTCGATATTGACAGCAAAGTCATAGCGCACATCACCGCCTTTTTCTACATAAGCCGGATGCACGTTCAGTGTTGTTCCTTGCATGTAGATATTTGCTTTTGTATCTTCCTGCAATTTTTTCAACACATCATAAGCATTGGCATTTTTGATCACAAATTTTTCATAGGTGATGTCATAGGTACAATTCAGGTCTTTCATTCCGATTTGGCTACCGCCGATTTGCAATTCAGAAAGACAGTATTGCACAATCTGTTTCACACTGGTTTTAGTGAATTGTTTGTCTTTTACAGGTTTGCGTGTCAGATAGATGGCATCTTCACAATTGAATGTCAAACTGCTGTCATCTGTATCAATGCGTTGCAAATAGCCTTCAAATTCAGTCACCAGGTTGTCATCATATCCCAATTTGATGGTCACAGGATCACCAACCTTCACTTTTCCTTCAATGTCCAACGATTGGTTGTAAACAACACCAGGAACAACCACAACGGCTGTGTCTGTCAGCAGGTCTACACTTTTGTGTATTTCCACCGATTCCAGCAAACCAAGTTTATAGTTGCCAATGCGTATGTCATAAACCATGTTAAACATCTTTCACGTCAATGAATAGTTCATATAAATCATCACTGTAAGCATCCAGTGAAAAGTTCTGCACATTTTCACCTTTTGAGAATGGAAAAGAATATGGTTCAACCACTATTTGGTGACAGTCCAACAGTTGCAGCAATTCATTTTGCACCTCAATGGCTTTGCGTTGCCTTACTGCTTCATAAAGTGTTGACAGATCATCAGCAGGATATGCGTGCAAATCTGTATTGACCAACGTTCCCTGAATATTGATGGACAAATCATCTTCTGACCACCGTTCTTTGATTGATCCACGCTTTTCCGATTTTGCCACATAACGCCTTTTGATGATGTTTTTTCCTGATACCGAAATCAACGGTTCAATAGGAAATTGCCACCACTTTCCATCAGGCAACCGCAATGACAAAGGCAATATCATGCTGACCACTTCACCACTTTGCACCAGGTCACTGGCATCCTGCACCGTAATCCGGTTGTTCTTTGAAAAAATTGTGTTGAATGCCATAATCTTAAATTTGCCCCTGTGCCATTGTCAGCGCACGTGTTAATTGATCCAATACGATGTCACGGATATTTTCTGCACCTTCTTTCAGATCATTCACATATATCTTCATGTTGTTTCCCATTTCACCAACAGTCACATAAATATGTGTTGTTTTTGATCCACCAGTTGCAATGCTGTTTGCCGTGTCTTTTCCTGCTTTGCCACCAGTTCCACCGCCAATGCCACCTGATCCACCAGTTCCACCACCAGGTGTCATGTCAGTTCCTGGAATACCAGGTGAAGAAATACCAAGTTTGCTTTTCAGACTATTGGCAACATCAGAAAAGGAAGTATCATTGACCTTCAACTGGATCACATCCAAATTGGAAATCTGATTGTTGATGTCATCAATTTTGCCTTTTACTTCTGCAATTTCTTTGGCACGTTCATTCCGTTGTGATTCCAGTTTTGCCAGTCCTGCATTGGCTGCATCTTCGTTCCAAAGTGATTGAAGTTTATACCAGCCTTTTTCAATGGTTTCCAGTCCTTTCATAAAAAAGTCCTGAATCTGCAACCATTTCAGTTGTAAGTTTGCTTTGAAGCTGTCAAAGACCAGTGTACACAGTTTTATCACATTATCCCATGTATCACCCCAACCATCAATTTTGATGATCAGAAATGCGATCAATGCAATCAATGCCACCACACCAGCAATGATCAATCCAACAGGATTGGCAGTCAGTGCAGCATTCAACAGCCATTGTGCTGCTGTCCACAATCCGGTTGCAATGGTGATTAAACCAGTCACAACCTTATATGCAGTCAGTGCAGCAGTGACACCGATAATCAGACCGGAAATAATTGGAAAATCAGAGGTGAATTTATCTGTCAGCCTTCCAAGTGTGCCAATAGGATCATCCAACAGTTTGTTGAATCCCTGCAATGCAGGTTTTAAAACAGGTTCTATCCAGTTATAAAACCGATTCATCCACAAATCAATTTTGGACAATGCACCTTTCCACAATCCACCTGTTTCATTGGACATCCGTTCTATCATACCGTTGAACTGTCCACCTGCACCAGTTGCATCATAAAATGCCTGTTTCACCATCTGTGATGAAATCAACCCTTTTGACATTTCATCTTTGAGTGTGGCAACGCTTTTTCCGGTTGTTTTACTCATTTGATTCAGCGGATTGAATCCGGCATTGATCATCTGCAATAAATCCTGTCCCATCAGCTTTCCGGTGGATGACATTTGCGAAAATGCCAAAGTCAATGAATTGAATTTATTGACATCACCCATTGCAATGTCAGCGATGGCACGCAAATTTGGCATGATTTCATCTTTTGCAATATCGAAACCAGCCATCATTTGCACACCATTGGTCAATGCTGTTTTGCCATACGCTTTTGCAGCATAGCTGTTGATGTCATCAATCATCTTTTTTGCAGGTTCTGCACCACCAAACAACACTTCAAATGACACGTTTTTCATGCCATGTTCCATTCCATCCGAAACAGTTTTTCCAAGTATTGCACCAATTCCCAGTGTGGCAAAAACACCTGTTATTTTGGAAGTAAGACCACTTAAATTGACCGTGTTTAAGCCTTCAACTTCATTTCTCAAACCACGTACATCATTGCGTGATGAACCTGATGCTGCACCTATGCGATTAAGCATAGACAGCACATTTCCATTTACATTCAATACATAGTTTAATACATTCATTTTCCTGCTTCCTGTTTTCTAATCCAATTCAGTGATTCTGCGTATGCTGCCCATTCTTCATCAGTCAGTCCATCAGGATCAGCAATGTGCAGATAGTAACGCAATTGCGTATTTATCAACATGATCCCATTTTTGGCAGCGCAATATTTGGCTGACTTTAGAGCTTTGTGATTTCAGCGTCTTTGACCTGTACGATTTCAGCCAGTTTTGACGAAACACCAAAGAACATTTCATCATCTGTTTTGATGGTTTCATCACCACCTAACCAGCAATTTTGCAACAGTGCTTCATTGGCACGCACCGGATTGTTTCCGAGTGTGGCAACATAAGCCATTGTTTTCCTGTCCGGTGTTTTCAGATAACAGACTGATTCACCAACTTCAACTTTGAAGATATTTCCGTGTTCTTTTTTCCACTTTGCGATTTGTTCGGCTGTTGCCGTTCCTGCTAATTCTTTTGCCATAATTGATTTGATTGATTAAGCGTTTTTTATGTCCAATGCCAGGAATGGCATGGCTATTTCCATGAATTTGTCACCTTGTGACATACCCTTTTCATATTCAGTAAATTCAGCACCTTTGATGACATCTGTTGAAATTGCAGTGGATGCAACAGATGCTGCATTCAGTTCTGCACCATACGACACAATAATGTCAACCTTTGCTTCCAGTATGTTTCCACCTGTTGCCAATTCCAGTGCTTCAAATGTGCTTTGTGTGAATGTGATGTTTCCGGTCACGGATTCATTGCCACTTTGAATGCTGTGTGCTTTGCGCCCTTTGGCAAACATGGCTTCTTTTTCACGTGCTTTCTTATAATTGATGACACGGAATCCTGAAATTGGCACACCACCCACAATGATGCTGATGTCAGCCCATTCATATTCACGTCCGTTGATCAGGAAAATATCTTTTTCTTCCATTGTCCTATTCGTTAATTGTGAAACCTAACAATACATTGATATACCTGGCATAAGCATACGGACGAACACGCAACTCAATATTGATTGTGCTGGTTGCCAACACGTCCTGCGTTGGATCAATGTAGCACTGAACACCACCATCACCATTGTCATCAGACAATTCACCAGTCATGTTGGATGTGATGGCATTTTCAACTATCTGTTGCCATGATACAATCACAGGCTGCAACATTGTTCCATTTGATTTCACCTGCACTTTGTCCAACAACTGTGTGATCAGCACTGCATAAGCAATGCGAAACGCTTTGTCAATGGTGCGCAATGCAGTCAAATGGTTGTAGTCATCCGTTTCTTTGGTTGCCAGCAAGTCATCAGCTATGAAATAGCCTGATATTCCGGTGAAGGTTCTGAAAGTCATGTATGAAAAATTATAGATGCTTTCAGTGTCAGCCAGTTCAATTGGTGTGTCACCAGCATACATGGTCAACACGTTCAATGCACCATTGGCAACACGTCCAATATTGGTGTCAATGCTGGTTGATGCTATACGTCCGGCAATAAGTCCAACAGCCTGGTTTGCTGATCCCTTTTCAGTTGATCCGATCACCACGCCAACACGATTGTATTGATGTTTTTTCAAATCTTTCAGTTCCTGTGCATCACCACTGAAATCCAATCCATCCAGGATGGTGAAAATAGGTGCATAACGTGCATCTTTTGACCATTCACCAAGCATTTGCGCATTCAGCATGGCTGCTGCCATGTCATCATTCAGTCCGTTGGTGATAGTTGGTGTTGCTTCTGCAACCTTTGTCACTACCAGTCCACGCAATTGACCATTGGTTGATTCAATCACATTGCGCAAATACGGATTGTCTTTGCTTAACACATCAGACATTTTCAGCGTGGATGGATAACCAACCACAAACACCTGTGTTCCTTCCGGTGCTTCTGTATAGAAGTGTTTGACCGTTTGGTGAAACAATGCGTTGTTTTCAGCAGTCACACCAAGTGCTTCCAGGTCTGTCAGTTTTCGGATGCTGTAATGCTTTGCGAGGGCAAAAGTGTCTGTGACACCAACTGCACCGCAAACAGCAATACAAAGCAATCCATCTGCACTGGATATGGTTTGCCCCAATGCACCGTTGCCATAGTCTATTTTTACTTTTGGTAAACCGTTTAGTGCCATTTTATTCTTTGTTTACTGTTACGATTGTTTTGTCATCCAATCCTTTGATGTGTTTGATTGCATCAGTCTTTTCAAAGAATGGGATCATGTCACTGGTGAAATACAGGACTGATTTTCTGTGATTTTTTGCAAACACTTCTGTTGCAATGCGTTCACGTTGTGCAGTCTTTTCCTTTGGTTCAGATGGAACATCAGATGTTTTCAAAGCCTTGTTTATAGCTTCCAATGCTGCACCAGCAACTGCCTTTTGCATAGCCGGATCAAGTTTGTCAAATTCAGATTCTTCATCTAAATCATCCACCACTTCAATGTTCACGTTCTGATCACGTGGTGATTGACCACCTGCTATTTCAGCACCAGTTTCAATCCCTTCCTTTCCAGTTGTTTCTGCTTCACTTTTAGAATCCAGGACGGTATCTGTGACACCTTCTGTTTGTCCACTGCCAACTGTTTCAACGGTGCTTTGCTCGCTGTCGGAATGTATTTCCGGCGTTTCGTTTTTGTTTTTAGTTTCGGGTGTGGTTTCGGGTTGTATCACCACATCAGTCTTAGGATCAGTTGAAGCATTGTTTTTTGTATTATTTTGTTTTGCCATGATTGATTGTCTTTGGGAAAATCAGACTTTTAACACATGGCTAAAAGCCTGATTTCTGATTATAAACCTATTATGAAGAAAAGCCAATGTTATGCAGTTGCACTGTATATTGCACCAGTTCCAAATTTGCGGAATGGCATTGCCACAAAGCGCATTTGAAATCCGATCAGCCAGCCACGATATTGCGCCCAATTGCGTTCCGGTTCACCTTCAATTGTTCCCATTGCACGCATCACTTCTGAACTCACAAAAGCAACAGAAGCATCAGCACCAACGGCTGAACCATAAGGCATTTTTGCACCAGTAGCAGCATTATATTTCGGATTGCCTGTGTACATATATACTTTGAAACCATCCAGTTTGCCATCCACCATCAGTTCCTTATACTGTTTCATATTCTCGTTTTTGAGATCAGCCTGATGTTTAGGGCAAAGAAGCAACACACGTCCTTCCTGTGGCAAATCACCATCATTGAATGCCAATGACAATTCTGTGATGTCTTTGAATGTTAGTGCTTTTGTTCCATCACCACGATCAGCACCAGTTGTTTTCAGTACAGGTGTGTCAGTTGTGTGTGCAGCAGGTGCGATGTTGAAGGCAGCAGACATGGATGCCTTTTTTTGTAGCACCTTAACATGTTGCCTGGCAACGGATTCCTGTTTATTATACGCTGTTTCCAATTCTTCCACATTGGTCACGTGTGTTGGTTTCGTGTCGAATGTCGCCAACGGAATTGGTATGTTTTCATCATCACGCTGTGCAGGCGTAAGCGGCCACACGTTGTTGTTTTCCACAACATCAGGATCAGCACCGCATTCTGCCAGGTTGATCACGTTGTTGTCCTGCATGTGATCCATTGATGTCAATTCATTGAGCCATGCACCATCAGGATAAAATAATTCTAATATGATAGGTGCGAAAATTTCTTTCCAAACTGTTAATGCCATTTTGTTTTTCGATTAAAATTGTTTGATAAAAAGGTCTGTGACCTTACTGATTTAGTGTTTTTTGCAGTTTTTCAAACTGTGCCGGATTTTCGTGTTTCAGTCTTTGAAGTCCTTTTGCGTCTTTCTTCGACCAATCACGATATGTCCAGTTTTCACGTCCTGCTGACAGGTCTGATTTTGTCACCTGGTCTGCGAGTGATGCACTTGCATTGGCAGGTCTTGAATCCACAATTGCCTTCACACTGTCAAAGCCACCATTGTCAGACAGTTTCAGAAACTCTGTTTTTTCTGCTGCCGTGATCTTACCGTCTTTTTCAGCTTGATTCAGATAGTCAGTTCTTTCCTTTGTTCCTGCTGCTGCAATCTGTGCATTCAGTGTTGCAATCGTTTTGTCTTTTTCGGCAACTGCCAATTCCACATCTTTTGGTGTGTAATCATTAGGCAATGCCAAACTTTCCACAGTTTTCTGTGATAATGTGATTTGTTGCATTTTCGATTGATTTTGAATTTGTTGATGATTATTGTTGAAGTTTAGTTGTAGTTGTTCAAAACTTAGAACCTCTTTGTTTTCGTTGTACAGTACCACTGCACCTGCATCAGCAGGAATGGAAACAATGCTGGCTTCCAACAGTTCAGATTTGGTGACAGTCCACACATCATTGATCAGTTGCATATCCAACACGATCAGACCAATGGATGCAGCACGCAAAAAATCACCTTCGTATTTGCGTTTGACTTCTGCACCAAGTTCATCACCATCATCAAACACAGGATCAGCCTGCAACTTGTTTTCTGTGAAAGTCCAGTTTTCCCAACGTCCAATCACTTTGTCCTGGTTGTGCTGATAGAGCATCACCGGATTGTCTGTAAACCTTTCCGTGTTCATGCCTGAAAGATCAATTCTGTAACCTTTTGAATTGACCTTATTTCCATCTGATAAAACGATTCTTTTTGCCATGTATAAAATGAATTATATGGCAAAGTAACCGAGTGCAGGAAAGGTGACAAAAAACAATTGTCAAAATGGCAGTGATTTTTTATCACGCAGGCTTTATTGCTCAATTTTGCATTATAAAACAATATTTTAAACAGCAAAAAATAACTGTCGTTTTGTCATATTGTTTTCAACAAATCAATTTTGAGTATGGCAAAAGAATTAAAAAACGCTACAAAAAAAGAGATTGCAAAAGACCTTTTTCTGACTGGTAAATACCAGCAAAAAGAGATTGCAAAAAAGGTTGGTTCTGCTGAAAACACCATTGGAAGGTGGGTGAGGGAAGGCAAATGGGAATTGTTGCGTGCGAACCTTACAACCACTAAAGAAAGTGTGCTTTCAAACTGGTATGCGCAATTAGCTGAAATGAACAAAGACATTGAAGGACGTGATGAAGGCAAACGGTTTCCAACACCATCCGAATCAGACCGGATGATCAAAATAGCATCAGCCATCAACAAACTGGAATCTGAAACTGGTATTTCAGAAGTTTCCAGTGTCTGCATAAAAGTCTGTGAGTTTACACGCAAAAATATTGGATTGGAAAAGGCACAGGAAATCAACAAGATTTTTGATGCCGTAATTGAAGATATGATGAAGTGATATGGCAAAGAAAATTGACATTGACGCATATAAACGGTGGAAAGAATATTGTGAATCAATAAAGAAAGCCACTGATGTCAACACAGATGAAACATTTGGTGAAAAACAGGCACGTATCAAACGCCTGGAAGCAGATGATGAAGCGTGGTTTGCATATTATTTTCCACACATTTCCACCAATCCTGTCACTGGTGAAATAACACCACCAGCACCATTCCATAAAAAATCAACTAAACGGATCATGTCCAACATGGAATGGTTTGAAGATCGTTGCTGGTCACGTGAGTTGGCAAAGTCAACACGCACAATGGAAGATGTGTTGAAACTGACATTGACCGGAAAGAAACGGAATGTGATTTTGGTGTCCAATTCAGAAGATAATGCCATTCGTTTGCTTGATCCATACCGTGCAGAACTGGAATCGAACCAACGGATCATCAATGACTATGGTGTGCAGAAAACAACTGGCAAATGGTCTGATGCTGAATTTAAGACAAAAAAGGGTGTTGCATTTCGTGCATTGGGTGCAGGTCAATCACCACGTGGATCAAAGAATGATAATATCAGACCGGATGTGATCCTGATTGATGATATTGACACAGACCAGGACTGTTTGAATCCGGACATCATTGAAAAGAAGGTCAATTGGATTTTTGATGCGTTGATTCCAACACGTGCCATCAATATTCCATTGCTGATCATAGCATGTGGAAACATCATTGCAGAATACTGCTGTATGACTGAACTGAATAAAAAAGCAGATCATGTTGATATAGTGAACATCAGGACAAATGGTGTCAGCAGTTGGAAGGAAAAAAACAGTGAAGAACACATTGACCGTGTGTTGTCCATCATGCCACATTCATCCGTTCAGAAAGAATATTTCAACAATCCGTTGACATCAGGACGTATTTTCAAAAACCTGGTATTTGGACGTGTTCCACCTCTCAAAACAATGGAACAATTGGTGGTCTATGGTGATCCATCGACATCAAACCGTGAATCCAAAAACAGTTCATTCAAAGTGGTTGCATTGTTAGGCAGGAAAAAGGGAATCACTTATGTGATCAAAGTATTCTGCAAACAGTGTACACAGGCAGAATTTATCCAGGCTTATTATGACATGTATGCGATTGTGACAGCAGCCGGAATGACTGCGCAATATTATATGGAGTGTAACAGCCTTCAGGAAGGATATTTTGATGTGTTTTTTGAACCGGAGTTCAAACGGATCAGCAGGCAAACAGGCATTCCCCTGTATGTCAAAAAAGACGAAAGACCAAAAGCCAACAAATTCACACGTATTGAGGGAACACTTGAACCTGCTGACAGATTGGGTTGGCTGATATTCAACGAAGTGGAACAAAAGAATCCACACATGGAAGAAACCGTTGGTCAATTCAAAGCCGTTGCGCCTGCATACGGTGGTGCAATTGATGCACCTGACTGCATAGAGGGTGGATATAAGATTTTAGATAAAAAAGGTGGTTTAGCTTTGTCCACATACAGATTCCAGCAACGGACTTCACGAAGATTTTAAACAACAATTAAACAGCATTTAAAACTATGTTTCTGACAGAAGATGAAATGAAATCGGTAATGTACAATTACCAGGTAGGTGAAATAGTTGAAGATGATCCCGAAATCATAATGGATGGCATCAAAGCTGGTGTTGCAGAAGTGCGTGCCTATTTCACAGCCAGCAACCAAAAACAATGGAGTGATGGCAGACCAAAATATGATGTGGACAAAATATTTGGTGCAACAGGTGATGACCGTGATGCGTGGGTGCTGCGTATGTGCAAAACAGTTGCAGCCTGGAATATCTGCGAACTGTCCAATGTTGACATCATTTATGACCAGGTGAAAGACAGATATGAAAAGGTGATCAAAAACCTGGAAAAGATTGCAGGCATGGGTGACTACAAAGATTCACCAACATTGACACCTGATCTTCCAACTATTGATGATGATGGCACTGGTGAAGGTGAAAGCACAAAACTTCCTTTCCGTTTCGGATCACGTCCAAAATTTAATCACGAATAAAGCTATGGATTTAAGACAGTATTTCACAAATAAAATATTGCAGTTTGCTGCATCCAAACAGAAGCAACAACAGGATATAAGAAACCACACGCCAACAATGGCTGCACGTGTGATTGAAAAACAACAATCAATGGCACGCCGTGACATTGCTGACTGGAAATGGGGGTGGCAACTTTATACGGCAACATCAGAACCAAAGTCATTTTTGTTGCAGGACACTTTTTCAGACGTGTCAAATGATGCTTTGTTGTCATCACAGATGAACAATAGGCGTGAACAAACAATTTCTGCACCTTTTGAAATGGTGACACCGGATGAAAAGGTGGATGATGACATGACAGCACGCATCAGGACAATTCCTGTTGTCACTGATATTTTAGGACATATTTGGGATTCTGAATGGTATGGCAATTCTGTCATTGAACAATCGGTGCAAAATGGTGTCCACAAAGTGCAATTGGTCAACAGACGAAACATTGTGCCATCCAAAGGCAGGTTCTATCCTGATACTTCAATGAACAATTACATTGAATATCGTGACAATAAAGAGTTTGGCAAATGGATTTTGGAATTTGATTCTGATGGCATTGGATTGCTAAACAAAACAGTTCCACACGTATTGTTCAAAAAGTTTGCGCAATCGTGCTGGTCTGAACTATGTGAAATATATGGCATTCCACCACGTGTGATGAAAACAGAAACACGTGATCCGGCAATGTTGAACCGTGCTGAAATGATGATGCGTGATGTGGGTGCTGCTGCCTGGTTCATCATCGACAATGCAGAAGATTTCCAGTTTGCCAATGGTGTCAACACCAATGGTGATGTGTATAATAATTTGATAACACTTTGTAACAATGAAATAAGCATGCTTGTTTCAGGTGCTATCATCGGACAGGACACCAAACATGGAAACGAAAGCAAAGAAAAGACCAGTGTGAACCTATTGGACAGGCTGGTTGAAGCTGACAAACGGATGGCAGAAGTTTACATGAACACGGTGGTGATTCCTTCATGGATCAGAATTGGTTGGATTCCATCCACCACTTCACGTTTCCGTTATGCTGCTGTTGAAGATGTGGAAACACTTTGGAAATACACAAAGGAACTGTTGCCACACAAAGAAGTTGACAATTCATTCATTGAAGAAAAGTTTGGCATCAAAGTCACTGATAAATACGCAAATTTTCAGTAGGTGCAAAGGCAGTGCCATCACCCAATAAACTGTCACTGCATCAACTATATGATTGTAAATGCCCGAACTGTGGTGGCAACATTGAACGTCTGTCATTGTCACAGACTGAAAGTGATGATCTGCAAAAGGCATTCAATAAGGCTGCACGCTGGATTTTCAAACAAAAGAAATCCGAGATACAACCGGATGACCTGAATGACCAGGCAGTGCAACCATTGCTTAATTCTATCAACAGTGTTTTGCAGGATGGTTTTAACAAAGGTATTGAACACCGTGTGCCATACATAATGAAGCGTGATTTGCGTGAAAACATCTATGTGTTTTCAGGTGCAAAAACCTATGCTGAATTAAAAGAACTTAGTGGACTGTTGTTGGATGGTGATGGCAATATAAAACCGTTCTATAAGTTTTGGCAGGAAGTTCAAAGCATCAACACTGATTATAACAAAAGCTATTTGGAAGCAGAATATATTTTTGCCACACAGTCAGCACAGATGGCATCCACATGGAATGAATTTGAAGCAGATGGTGACAGATATAATCTTCAATACCGGACTGCTTATGATGACAGGGTGCGTGATTCTCACCGTTTGTTGCATGACATTACATTGCCACCTTCTGATCCATTTTGGGAAAAATACTTTCCACCAAACGGTTGGCGTTGCAGATGTACGGCTGTACAAGTGCGAAAAACAAAATATACTGAATCAGACAGTGAACAATCTGTGCAATTAGGATCAGAAGCAACAAATGGAAAGAACAACATTTTCAGATTCAATCCGGGTAAACAGAATGTGATCTTTCCTGAACATCACCCATATCTGAAAAACCTGAACAAACCTGAAAAGGAAATCATCAAAAAGAAGGCACAGGAAGCAAACCAGGTGTTGACCAAAGATGATGTTGTGTCTGTGATCAGTGATATTGACAAAGAAAAGAACTGGTTTGCACGTGGATTCAGCAAACTGGAAGTGACCAGGAAATCAGGTGTGAATGGATCAACGGACATGGATGGCAAAATTTGGCTGACGAAAGAACGAATGGAAAAAACCATTTCAGGAATAAACAAATTGCAGAAAGGTGAAGAAATAAGCAATGATGAAGCTGATGCACTGGCAACATTTTGGCATGAAGTAACACACAACAGAAATAAATTGGGAAATATGCCAATGGATAAAATGCAGACCAGGTATATGGAACAGGCAAATGAATTTGTTGCACGCCGGACGTTACCTGATCTTTATGATTCTTTTGGATCGAAACTGCAACATCCTGAGTTTATGACAAACAGGACATCTACTGGTTATAACTCAATGGTCAATAATTATTCTAAAATAATAGAGAAAACAGGACTTGATATTGATAAGGTCACAGAAAAAGTAAAAGATAGCCTTTTCAATAATAAATATACTGATCAAAGGCAGGGATTGAAAGATGCTTTGGAAGGTGCAAAGAAAACTGATGGCAGCACATTGACAAAATCCGAAATCGAAAAACTATTAATGGGTAGCCATCGGAAAACAGAAACAGAATTTGAAAAGTATTTGGATGATATTATTCGTTAAAGAAAGCAGAAAATTCAGATGCAAATTCTTTTTCCACTGCTGTAATCAGTTCTTTGTCCTGGATATATTCAGCATAGTCAATCAACGAAAATGCACGGTTTGTTTCTGTCAGGTCTTTCAGAAAATCATCTTTGTCACCAATCAATTCATCAATGATTTGTTTATCATCGGTAAAGTCCAAAATGGTCTTATTGCGTAAGTCTAAATTATTGTAATCCATATTAATAAAGTTTTATATACAAACCTACATAAAAATCTTCGATTTTTAGGCCAGTTGTATAAAAAACCAAGACCACCCTTATCTTTATAGGCTGAGTGGTATCAGCGTGTGATCCACAGATTGTAATTATTTACCGTGGTCTATGC
>NZ_BAAHWU010000031.1:0-36891 GCF_054601275.1 Dysgonomonas reticulitermitis
CCGCAGGATGTATTCCAACAAAGTGGATAAGTCTACCGGAGTACTCTACGACCAGATTGGCAAACTGGTTACACCAAAGTCTTTGAAAGAATATCCGGACAAGATTCGAAAGGTCACTTTCCATGACGACGAACAGAACCGGGACTTTGTATTCCTGACAAACAACTTCGACCTTGAAGCAACAGAAGTAGCGCTTCTGTATAAAAAAAGGTGGATGGTGGAGCTGTTCTTTAAATGGGTAAAGCAGCACTTGCGAATAAAATCATTCTGGGGGACTACTATGAATGCTGTAAAAATACAAGTCTATTGTGCGCTCATCACCTACTGTTTGGTAGCCATTGTGGCTAACAAATTGAAAGTAGAGCGTCCGATCTACGAAATCTTACAGGTTCTTGGAATATCCCTACTAGATAAAGCATCTGTAAATGAGATACTTACTGAACACGATTACAAAAACGCCAAAGAACTAAATTATAAACAGCTGAAAATCAGATGGAAATAAGTGCCCAGCAATGATAAGAAAAATATAGATATTTATTATTGACCTGTAATTTAAAATATGTAAATTAAAGATAACTTAGGTCTAATGAAACAATATAAACAAAAGTACAACAAGCATGAGCAATTATTTCTTTCTGATAATTTAGAAGTTAGCACTATTAGAGGGATAAAAGCGAAATATAAAATCGGATGTTACCTCAAATAATTAGCGAAAGAGATTATTTGAGGTTGATTCTTTTATGTGTATTTTGTTGGAGCCGTGAAGAAGAAACATAATTTAAGAGTAATATACCTGCTTATCTTAATGCTATACAAAAAATAATTTTGGAAGAATATAAACAACTACTCAAACTATATGGCAGAAATTAATTGCGGAAGTTGTCACAAAGTAATTGCCAGGTTGAACACACACACTGCCAACTATTTTTATATGAAGACTTTATTTTTTTTATTCAGCTTTATTTGTGTATCTATGAGCACTTTGTCAGCGAATGAAATAGATTCTTTATTGACAGTCTTGGATAAAACAATAGCAGAACGTCCTCTCTACATATCAAAAAAAGAGTCGAAAATAAAGGAGTTGAAGTCCAGACTGGATAACCGGAAATCACTGGATGATGAATATGCAATCAACGAAAGAATCATATCCGAATATCAATCTTTTCAGTGCGATTCAGCCATAGTGTATATAAATAAAAATATTACTATTGCAGAGAAACTGAATAATAAGGAGTATTTATGGCGGGGTAAGTTGTCCTTGTCATTTATACTGAGTATTTCAGGTTTGTTTACTCAGGCTCTGAAGACGTCGAATTTGATCCGGTATGATGAACTTCCAATAGGATTAAGACCATCATATTGTTGGAATTATATCAGGTACTACGAAAATCTTATGAAGTATACAGATGATTACGTATATGAAAGCTCTTATCTGAAAGAAAAGGAGAAATACCGTGATATACTTATTTCATTACTCGACGAGAGTTCTGATATGTATCTAAAGGAAAAAGCATTCAAACTACAGGATGAGGGACAATATAAAAAGACGTATGATATCCTGCTTAGAATATTTTTGAAGCAGGAAGTTTCGACACATGGTTACGCTATGGATGCAATGTCACTGGCAATGGTAAATAAGTACATGAATAACAGTTATCTGGAGGAAAAATATCTGATCTTGGCGGCATTAACTGATATACAATTATCTGTAAAAGAAAATGAGGCTCTCCTTGCATTGGCCATTTATTTATACGATAAGGGGGATATGAACAGGGCATATAATTACATCAGGGTTGCACTGGATGATGCTAATTTCTTTAATTCACGTTTTCGGAATACTGTTATAGCCCGGGTATATCCAATAATTGAAGATACATATCTGTACCGGATCGAACAACAAAAGCATAACCTTAGGGTTTATTCCATCCTTACCAGTTTATTCGTTATTGCTCTTATAATTGCACTATATTTTATTTATAGGCAAGTCAAAATTGTATCCAGAGCCCGGCGAAACCTGAAAATGACAAACGAACAATTAGTCAATGTGAATAGAAAACTTGATGAGGTCAACCTGGTAAAAGAGAGGTATATAGGTGTCTTTATGAACCAGTGCGCTATTTACATCGACAAACTTGACGATTTTAGGAAAAATGTAAACAGAAAAATAAAAGCCGGACAGGTTGATGACCTGCTTAAACTAACCTCATCTTCACGTGATTTGGAAAAAGATGTAGAAGAATTATATAACACATTCGATAGAGCTTTTTTTAAGATATATCCCAATTTTGTGGAAGAATTTAATAGTTTGTTAAAAGAAGATGAACGTTACAGGTTAGGAAAAGACAGGTTGAATACCGAACTGCGTATTTTTGCCCTCATACGTTTGGGCATTAATGATGTGGATCAGATAGCAACATTTCTCCGTTATTCAATCCAAACAATCTACAATTACAAAAGTAAAGTAAAAGGCAAGGCTATCGAAAGCGAAAATTTCGAAAATGAGGTGAGAATGATAGGAAATTTCTCATAAAAACATTCCATAATATCTACTAAAACGATAAAACTGTACTTGTGTATAATCCTTATATATAGATGATTATACTCGATACTATTGAAAAAACATTTACCAAAATAATTACTTCGATATACAGGTAGGCTTTAATTGTACATATATTTGCAAATATAGTTTTCGGGACTTTATACATATCATAAAATACCTAGAGGCTATGGCTTTTATATGCCCATGTTCATTTTTCGCATAAAAAGCCTGATTGTTTTTTTAAACTTAAATCTATAAAAAATGAAAAGTATATTCCTATTTTTCTTATCTATTATTCTGTGTGTGTCTATTGTGTCGGCTCAGCAAATAAAACCTTTCAAAGAAGGTGATCGAGTTGTATTTCTGGGCAATAGTATTACAGATGGCGGACATTATCACTCCTACATCTGGCTTTATTATATGACACGTTTCCCTGATATGAGGATAACGGTTATGAATGCCGGAATAGGTGGTGACCAGGCCAGCGATATGGTAAAGAGGCTCGATGGCGATGTTTTCAGTAAAAGGCCTACTGTATTGATCGCCACTTTTGGGATGAACGATACCGGCTATTTCGAATATAACGGAGACCAACCGGAGAAATTCGCGGATGAGAAGGTAAAAGCTTCTTATGACGCTTATAAACAAATGGAAGCGCGATTCAAAAACCTTGTCAATACAAATATTGTACTGATGGGTAGTTCCCCATACGACGAAACCGCGATAATAGAGGGTAGCACAGCATTCCGCAATAAGAATAAGGCAATGCAGCGAGTTGTCGATTTTCAGAGAGAATCAGCAAAGACTAACGGCTGGCAATTTTTTGACCTCAATCAACCGATGACTACTATCAATCAGCAGTTCCAGCAAAAAGACCCTACATTTACCATCTGTGGCAATGACCGCATCCATCCCGATAATGACGGACACATGGTCATGGCGTACCTGATACTGAAAGCACAGGGGCTTGCAGGAAAAGAAGTAGCAGATATAAATATAGACGCTTCCAATACTTCTGTGATTTCATCTGCAAACTGTGAAATAACTGGCATAAAAAAGAATGCCAGGGGAATAGAATTCGATTATCTGGCCAAAGCTTTACCATATCCTATGGATACGATTGCCCGTGGATGGCAACAAAAGAAAAGCCAGTCGGAAGCTGTAAAAATCGTTCCTTTCGTAGAAGAAATGAATAAGGAAATGCTGACTGTAAAAGGCCTGAAGGGTAATTATAGACTTCTGATAGATGGCGAAGAAATAGGAACATGGTCTGCCAGTGATTTCGCGAAAGGCATTAATCTTGCAACTCTCACCAATACCCCGCAATACCAGCAGTCACTAAAGATAATGTACTTAAATGAAGAACGTTGGGAAATAGAAAAACGCTTTCGTGAATATGCGTGGGTACAATTTAACTTTTTTCTTTCGAAAGGTATAACTGACCTTAATACCCGGGAAGCTATAAAGGTAATGGATGACAATAAAAGTAAAAACGGCTGGCTGAATATGAGGCGTGACCTCTATAGCAAGGCAATGTATCCGGAAGTAAGGACAGCATGGCAGGACGAAATGGATGTACTCACTTCAGCTATTTATGATATCAATTCACCTGTTGTAAGAAAAATTAGTCTTGTAAAAGTAAAGTAAAGAAATCTGGGTAATTATGAGAAGAACAGCCATTATAGCTACACTTATCTTTCTTTCTTTTTGTGGAAAACTATTTCCACAGCAGGCATATTTCGTAGATGGTTATCATGGAGGAATTTATGGGCATTATCCCATGTGGGTTACTCAGTTCATGGTAGATGAACTCAAAAAGCATCCCGAATGGCAGATTGGTCTCGAAATTGAGCCTGAAACGTGGGATACGGTCAGAGTAAAAGAATGGGTAGCTTATAATAACTTCAAAAATATTGTTACAGACAAGAGGGTAGAATTTACAAATCCTACCTATGCACAGCCTTATTGTTACAACATTTCGGGTGAAAGTATTATTCGTCAGTTTGAGTATGGTATAAAGAAAATACACCAGCATTTTCCTGATGTTAGCTTTAAAACTTATTCTGTAGAGGAACCTTGTTTTACAAGTAGCTTACCTCAAATATTAAGGTTATTTGGTTTTCAATATGCAGTATTAAAGTGCCCCAACACTTGTTGGGGTGGCTATACTGCGCCGTATGGAAACGGGTTGCTAAACTGGATAGGGCCTGATGGTACATCTATACTCACAGTACCTAGATATGCCTGTGAAGAGCTCGAAGCTAATTCTACGTGGCAGACAAAAGCGTGGGGTAATTCGGATGCGTATCTCAAAGCCTGTTTCAATTATGGTGTGAAAAATCCGGTAGGAATGTGTTATCAAGATGCCGGATGGAGACACGGGCCTTGGATAGGTTATGGCGACAATATAAAAAATAAATCTATTTATACCACATGGCGGAATTATTTTGAAAATATATCGGATGGAAAAACAGATGATAATTACCATTTCTCACAGGAAGACGTTCGGGTAAACCTCATGTGGGGTAGCCAGGTGCTGCAAAAGATAGCGCAGGAAGTACGTGCATCCGAAAATAACATTGTTATGGCTGAGAAAGTAGGTGCCATGGCGAATATTGAGAATGGCTATATACTTTCACAGGAGGAAATAGACGATGGTTGGCGTACCTTACTGATGGCACAGCATCACGATTCATGGATTGTACCGTACAATCGCCTGAAGAAAATAAGGACATGGGCGGACGAAATCACTTTATGGACGAATAATACAAACAGAATAGCCGGGCAGGTAATCAAAGGGGCTGTTAGCTCTTATCATTCTACAAATAGTTCAAGTACTGGTAATAAAGGATATATCAGGCTATATAATACGCTGGGCATAAAGCGCATTGAGGTTGTTAAAGTAAGTTTACCTCTGTCCGTAACTACAAATGGGATAGCGGTATATAATTCAAAAAAGAGCCTGTTGCCTTCCTATTCTGAACAAATAGGGGACTCCGTTCGCATATCATTTCAGGCTGAAGTTCCGGCTTTAGGATATGCGACATTTTATATATCGGATAAAAAGTTGGGAGAGGATAAAAATACCCCTGTATATATCAATGTCAATGGTGATTATATGCTTGAAAACGATATGTATAAAATCGTTATCGATTCTTCAAAAGGGGGAATAATAAAAAGCCTTATAGCCAAAAAAGAGGGAAATAAGGAATACGTAGATAAAGAGAATAAATTTAATCTGGGCGAACTTAGGGGGCATTTTTATGATGAGGGCAAATTCCATTCTACCATCGAATCTCCGGCTAAAATAGTCATATTGCAAGATAATTATTTGACAAAGCAACTAAAAATAGAAGGTGAAATCGCTTCACATCCGTTTACACAGATTATTACCCTGACTACCGGGCAAAAACGTATTGACTTTGACTTAACTGTAAATTGGAAAAATAACATAGGCATAGGCGAATATAAACAAGGGAATAACTGGCGTGACAACAGAAGAGCATATACAAATGATAAATTTAAATTAAATGTTATGTTTCCTGTACATTTATCGTCAGCCCAACTGTATAAGAACGCCCCGTTCGATGTCTGTGAAAGTAAACTGGATAATACTTTTTTCGGGACATGGGACAGTATAAAGCATAATATTATTCTCAACTGGGTAGACCTTGTACAGAAAGATGGGAAATACGGATTTGCATTACTTTCTGATCATACAACTTCATATTCTTATGGGGAAGATTATCCGCTTGGCCTCACAACTCAGTATTCAGGTATTGGGTTATGGGGGCCCGATTATAAAATTACCCGTCCTTTGAAAATGAAATACGCCATTATTCCGCATACCGGGAAATGGGATCAGGCTTCTATATCAGCAGAAAGCAATAAATGGAATGAGCCTTTGATTGTGTCTTTTCATAAAGATATACCTCTAATTGACAGGCAATTTCTGGATGTGGATAAACCGGGTTATGAAGTAACTGCATTCAAAGTAGAAAATGATAATATTCTGATTAGACTTTTCAATGCAGAAGGAGACGAATCTACCAGAAAAATCATGTTTGGATTTCCTGTTGTAAGTATAGAAGAAGTAGATCTGAACGGGAATATAATATCAAACCAATCAATAAATAAAAATAGCATTTCTATATCTATGCCTCGCTTTGGGTTAAAAACACTATTATTAAAAAAGAACTGACGAAGTAAAACATTAAGAATTTAACTAACTTATTATGTATAAAGTGATAATCACTTCTATCGTAGGTTTGTGTCTGATAATAACAAGTTGTGCATCAGATGTTAAGACCGTAGAAGCCTTTACCCCTTCCGATTATGTTAATCCTTTTATCGGAGCAAGTACCAGTGTCGGTGCTGCCGGATCTTATCATGGTTTGGGAAAAACTTTTCCGGGAGTAACCACTCCTTATGGTATGGTTCAGGTTAGTCCTAATACCATCACAGGGGGGGATAATAGTCCGGGTTACAGTTACGAACATAAGACCATCGAGGGATTTGCATTTACCCAGATGAGTGGTGTGGGATGGTACGGTGATTTAGGAAATTTTCTGGTAATGCCTACCACCGGAGTATTAAAAACTATTGCAGGAAAAGAAGATGGGAGTATAAACGGTTATCGTTCATTATATAATAAAGACACTGAAATTGCCAAAGCCGGATATTATTCGGCCGAGCTTACCGGTTATAACATCAAAGTGGAAGCTACGGCCGCACCTCACAGCGGGATATTAAAATTTACATTTCCCGAACATAAGCAATCGCGGATACAGATAGACCTTGCACGCAGGGTAGGAGGAACTTCTGTTTATCAATATATAAAGGTTGCAAATGACAGTACTATCCAGGGCTGGATAAAATGTACCCCTGATGGAGGTGGTTGGGGAAACGGCGAAGGTAAGACTGATTATACAGTACACTTTTATGCACAATTCAGCAAGCCGCTTAAGAATTACGGATTCTGGAGAGCTGATATCCCTGACGGCTGGAAGCGTAAAATAGAAGAAGTTACGAGTATTCCTTATTTGCAAAGAGTTTCTGAAGCACCTATCATTAAAGACAAAAAGGAACTGGAAGGAAAACATCTCGGTTTCTTTACTGAATTTGAGACACAGAAAGACGAAGTGGTTACGCTGAAAGCAGGAATTTCCTTTGTCGATATGGATGGTGCGGAGAAAAACTTCAAAGCGGAAATGAAGAATAAGGATTTTGATCAGATTCATGAAGAAGCAAAAAAACTCTGGGATAATGAATTGGGGCGTATTAAGATAGAAGGTGGTACAAAAGACGAGAAAATGATTTTCTATACATCCCTGTATCATACCATGATAGACCCGCGTGCCTACACCGATGTTGATGAGCGGTATGTAGGAGGAGACCACAAAATCCATGATGCATCCGATTTCACAAAACGGACCATTTTCAGCGGTTGGGATGTATTCCGCAGCCAGTATCCTCTACAAACAATTATTAATCCTGAGCTTGTCAACGACCAGTTAAACTCTTTGATAACATTGGCTGACGAAAGCGGTCATGAGTATTACGAGCGATGGGAGATAATGAACGCATATTCCGGTTGTATGATTGGCAATCCGGCCTTATCTGTTTTGGCAGATGCGTATGTCAAAGGTATCCGCAATTATGATGTGGAGAAAGCTTATAAATATGCCTTAAACACGTCCAGGATATTTGGCAATGACAAACTCGGTTATACAGGGCCTCCTTATAGTATATCCAATACATTGGAATATGCTTATACCGATTGGTGTATTTCCCGTTTGGCAAAAGAGTTAGGAAAATCTGATGATGAAAAACTATTCTATCAGAAAGGACAGGCTTATAAGAACATTTTTGACAAGGAAAAAGGCTGGTTCCGTCCTAAAAAAGAAGATGGAAGTTGGGAAGAATGGCCCGAAAATGCACGTATCAAAGAGTGGTACGGATGCATAGAATCTAATGCGTATCAGCAAGGTTGGTTCGTTCCGCACGATGTTCCGGGAATGGTGGAACTAATGGGTGGGCGGGATAACGTTATTGTCGACCTGACAAACTTTTTTGGAAAAGCACCTGAAAACCTATTGTGGAACGACTATTATAACCATGCCAATGAGCCTGTACATCATATTCCTTTTCTCTTCAATCGTTTAGGTACGCCATGGCTTACCCAGAAGTGGACACGCCATATCTGTAATAAAGCGTATGCCAACAAGGTGGAAGGCCTTGTTGGAAATGAGGATGTGGGACAAATGTCAGCCTGGTATGTATTAGCCGCGTCAGGAATACATCCTGTATGTCCGGGGGATACCCGCTTGGAGATTACCAGTCCGGTTTTTGATAGAGTAGAATTTAAACTTGACCCTAAATATTTTGAAGGAGATAAGTTTACAATAATAGCCCATAATAACTCTCCGAAGAATATCTATATACTGAAAGCTTTGTTAAATGGCAAAGAGTATAACAACTGTTATATAGATTTCTCTGAAATAGCTAAAGGTGGTATCCTAGAATTGTTTATGGGAGACCAGCCGAATAAGGATTGGGGAGTATAGAGAAACAGTAAAATTAACATTGATCTTAATTTAATATCTTATGCGTATGAAAAACTTTTTCTATTCATTATTAGTAATAATGATATTGTATGGAAATTTTTCCTGTAGCGACTCCAGCTTTCTCGATGAGACTGTGACGACAGACCTTGATTATACTAAGGTCTTTTCGGACAGCGCACTTGTAGAAGGTTTTTTGAGTGAGATTTACCGGGAAATCGGATTTGATATCAAGGGCAATCGTTTCAGTGTGTCAAGATTAGGAGAATCCACCGTCATTCTGGGCGGACTCCAGACTGCATGCGATGAAGCCGAATTCAGAACGTCATCCGAAGTAACAGCTGACTTACAGTTCGCTATGGGAACTGTCAATCCGGTAGTTATAAGCGATGATGCGTGGAAAATACCTTATCAAAACATCCGGAGAGTTAATATTTTTCTTCAGGGAATAGAACAGGCTCCATTGCAGAATGCCCGGAAAGTGCGGCTCAAGGCCGAAGCCCGTTTCCTGCGTGCCTGGTATTACCATATTCTGGTAAGGCATTATGGAGGAGTGCCGTTGATCGGCGATGTAATATATGCCGAGGGCGATGAGTTGAAAAATACACGCGACACGTATGACGACTGCCTGAAATATATTATTCAGGAATGTGAAACTGCCGAAAAAGACCTGAGTGTAAAACCTTCGGGAGTATTATACGGACGTGCCGGAGGCGGTGCCTGCAAAGCCTTAGTTGCCCGCATGAAATTGTATGCTGCCAGTCCGCTGTTTAATGGGAATAGCGATATTATCACCGGAACAGATGTGCCGGCCGAACTTATAGGTTATCCCGAATATAATAAGGAAAGATGGAAAGAAGCTATGGATGCAGCATACAGTTTTCTTACACTGGGGCGGTACCAATTATATGTATTGAATGTAGATCCGAAAAAAAATAATGCATCTGAACCTGGATTTGCATTTTATGCCTTATTCTTTGCATGGGATGCTACCTACAGGCCTGCGTCTCTTGTCGAATCAATATTTGAAGATCGCAGTATAGGACGGGTAGAGAGGGAAACATGGTATTCACCTCCTTCGTTCGGTGGAGGAAATAGTGGATTCCCTTATCAGAATCTGGTAGACACTTACCCGATGAGGAACGGGAAAGCTATAACCGATGCCGGTTCGGGATACGATCCAAATCATCCTTACAAAGGACGCGATCCTCGCTTCTACAACACGATATGTTGCGATTCTACTTTTCTTCCGAATCTGTCAGGAGAACGTATTCTTCGTGTGAATACTTACCTGAATGTAGACGGATCATCATCCGGAAAGGACGCTGTACACCAAGGTACGACTACAGGTTACTATATCAACAAGATGGTTAGTCGGGAATGGGCGGCCAATGCTGTACACGGTACCGGCGAAATAACGCCTCTGATGCGCTATGCCGAAATATATATGATTTACGCCGAAGCAATGAATGAATATAATATAGCTAATGGTGGCGAGTCGGGTATCGTACCTGCAGGAGAAGCCACGTATACTGTATTAAAAGATATCAGGGCGCGGGCAGGAATAGATGCCGGTGCGGATGGTATGTATGGGTTGAAGTCGGATATGACCCGTTTGGAAATGCGTGAAGCCATACGTAACGAAAGACGTATCGAATTTGCTTTCGAAGGTATGCGGTTTTTCGATGTGAGGCGTTGGAAAATTGCCGAACAAACCGATAATCAGATGATGACAGGTATGGAAATACAGTTGAAGGCGAATGGTGGTAAGTCATATACACGTTTCGATGTACGGCAACGGGCCTTCAGAAAGGCTATGTACTTTTGGCCTATTCCGTATTCGGAAACATCCAAAGCACCAACCCTGATTCAGAATCCTAACTATTAATTGAGACTAAGCCTTTTTATGATTCTATAAACAAAGAAAAATAAAATTATAGCATGAAAAAATTAAATATAAAAAAAGCGCTTATACTTTGTTGTGTTATAATATGTACACTCCCTTCTTGCGATAAGTTTAAAGACTCTACGGACTACAATGCTGATGAGCCAGTTAAGGTAATTGCCGGTACCTGGCATATTACTAAGGTGACAAGAAATGGATTGGATATAACGAAAACGATGGATTTTAGCAAATTCAGGATTAACCTCAATGAAGATAACACATATACTATCGACAATTATCTCCCTTTCCTGGTTCGTCAGGGCGGGACATGGAGTGTAAACGATCTCCAGTATCCTACAAAGCTGACATTTAAAGAAGGCGCGGCAGCGGAATCTATGTCTGCTTTCGATTACCAGACGGTAGACGGAGAACGGCAGATAACTCTTTCCTTCGTGCCGGGGTGTTACAGCAATATCTATTCTTATATTTTAAAGAAAGAGTCTAATAACTAAAAATCAATGCCATGAAAATTGAAATTAAAAATAAGATATTGATTAATAAAGTCTTAGGGTGCTTGTTGGTTGTAGCTATTTGTATATCCTGCGGTATAGCCTGGTACGAGAACCATGGAGAAATATTTAAGGATGAATATCAGAATGACAATTCTCCTATCATTTATAAAACAAACTCTGTAAAGGCGGGTGAATATGCCGAATATATCATGTATCTGAAATGCGCGTCAAATTATGATGACGAAACACATCGGCTGGTTGTCGGTATTAACGTTCCAAAAGTATGGACAGATGCCAAAAATGCGACATTGACCTGGGAAAATAATGAAGACTTAGGTACAGAATATAAAATGTCGCTGATTCCTGACGGGACTTCACCTAAAAGCCATGCCGGACTGACATGGAGCCAGGCACTTCTCAATGTAGTAGGAGGTCGTAACCCCAATATATTGGATGATACCCAATGGGTAGTCTTTCAGGCTGATAACCCATGGACAATCTACAATGGAGGAAATGCCTATACCTTGTTTATAAAAGTAAGGATAAAAGTTAAGACCGGTACTGATAACCTGAGGGCAAAAATCGGATTTTTTGCTAATTACGATGGTGATGGTTTTGGTACGGATGAAGATCGCTGGAAAGTAATGTGGGGCGATTGCTTTAATGTGACAGACGGTGAAGGAGCCGAACCTATCGATTTCTGTCAGTATCATTTCTATCAGGCTACTCCGGGGAATGCTACTCAGAATGATATTATTACATTCAAGTATATAGGTGATTATTACAACAATCCATTAATAGATGAAACCGATATTTATCTGAATGCAAAAGCCTATACTACCGAAGGAAATGTGTATACGGTAAACGAGATTTCGGATAAGACAAAGTTGATGAAAGATTCTCAATGGGGAGTCATGTGGAGTACAACGGTTTGGCCAGAAGGATATTTCAACGTTCCCGACAACGAAACAATTTCCCGTATCGAATATTATTTCACAAACAATGACAGAACACTTTATGTCAGCAAGTACGATGATAATGTGGCCGGTGAGATGGCTGAGGGATATGAAGAGGAACTGATACGTCCGGGAAGACCGATAGAGCCGTTCATGTATTACTTTGTTTGTAAATAAAATTAATGTATAAAATTATTAAACCGGAAATTTATGTATAATTCAACATATAAAAAATTAAGCAAGAACTGTTTTCTGCTTATGATTGTGTGGCTGTTGTGGGGATATGGAACTGCGTATGCCCAGGAAAATACGACTGCCGATGCATCCGGCTTATCTGGCATTGTTGTCGACTCGTACGGAAGACCTGTACAAGGTGTAGAAATAGCTGTTAAATCTAACGATAGCAGGGCGATAACCGATGAAACCGGGGCATTCTCTGTCAATGCCGAGAATGGAAATATACTTGTATTCTCTCATCCTGATTATCTGGTAAAAGAAGTCAGGATTACCAAAAGTGCCAGTAAAGACAAGGTCTTTAAAGTAGATATGGCTGATAAAAAACTCAGGAACCCAAATGAACTGGATATCCCTTATGGAAGGACTGTTGATAAAGGAAGCTATCTGGGTGCAGCATCGACTATTTATACGGATGAAATAACTCCGGCGTTATCAGCTAATTTATTGGGTGCTTTGGCAGGCCGGTTATCCGGGCTGTATATCTCTCAGAACAGAGGGTATCGGAATACCTATACTGATGCGGGAATCATTGCGAATAATTTCATAGGCGCTCTGGCCGATGATTCCAAAGTAGGATATAATGATAATACGCAATTCAGTTATATCTTGCGGGGAGCTAACTCTCCGGTCGTAGTCGTAGACGGATTTCAGAATGAAATGTTTAACCTTGATGTCGAGAGTATCGAATCGGTTTCGGTTCAGAAAGACGCGTTGTCATCCATGTTTCTGGGAGGAAGAAGTTCGCGCGGAGTAATGTATATTACAACAAAAAAACCTGTAGGTGAAGGATTTAAAATATCATTCACCGGACGCTACGGCATACAGGAACCTATCAAAACACCTAATCCGCTTCCATCCTACCAATGGGCATATCTATTGAATGAAGCTCTTGTGAATGATGGGAAAAAAGGCTTATATACAGCCAACGATATAGAGTCGTTCCGCAATGGAAGCAGCCCAATAGCATACCCGAACGTAAACTGGTATGATCAACTACTGAAAAACAGTTCGAGTATACAGTCATATAACCTGAATGCTACCGGAGGAAATAAAACGGCTCAATACTTTGTCAGTCTGGGATATTTGTCCGAGGACGGATTACTTCGCAAAGATAAGCAGAACAGCTACAATACAGGCCTTTCATATCAACGCTATACGGTAACATCAAAGATTAATGTAAATGTATTGAATAATCTGAAAATGAGTGCTACCGTAATAGGACGTATCGAAGATGGCAATCAGCCCGGAGAAGGATTGAGTAGCATCATGGACGATCTGTATACACTTCCGGGAGGAATATACCCGATATATAATCCGGATGGGTCTTATGCCGGTAACAACAATTATCAGAACAACCTGATGGCAAAAGCCATTAGTTCGGGATACGTAAAAGATATGATGCGCGATGGATACGGTAACATAGTCATAGATCACGATATGTCGTGGCTTGCAGAAGGCTTGTCGGCCCGTGCTGTAGGTAGTGTTTCATCGCAGAGCCGCAGCGCTTTGTTCCGTAACAAACAAGAGCCGGTATTCCTGTATACGCCATATTCGGATGGATCGGGAGGTGACTATGAACGCTTCGGTTCCACAGTAACCCAACAGAATAATTTTGTCGGTGTATCCAGTTTCCAGCAAATGTTCGGACAGGTTACTCTGGATTATAAAAAGATAATAAATGAATCGCACAGTATAGAAGGTAGTTTAACAGGCGATGTAAAACAGGTATTGGACAATTACCAGTTGCCTGAGGTTCCTGTTAATATCAATGCTGAATTCAAGTATGGTTATCAAGATAAATATTTTGCGCAGGCTGCCGTATCTCAGAGTTACCTGAATAGGTATGCACCGGGTAAAAGATGGGGTACCTTCTACGCTTTCGGACTAGGGTGGGATATAAGTAAAGAGGCATTTATGCAACCGGCCGACTGGGTAAACAAGCTTAAATTGCGCACTGTCTTCGGACAAACCGGGAACAGTATCAGCCGCAGTAACTATTATACATGGAGGCAGCAGTACGATACCGATATCAATTCCGTAGCAAATTATTCCTATCCTCAGGGATCAAGCTATACTTCGTGGTATCAGACTGCGGCACTTGGCCTCATAGAAACAAATAACAGTCTGGCCAATCCGAATCTGACATGGGAGAGAGCATATAAGTTGAATCTGGGGCTAGATGCTAATCTGTTTAACAATAAACTCCTGTTGGAAGCTGACTTTTATAGCGACAAATACTTCGATCTGTTGATGAGCAGAGGTAAAAGCATAGAACTCATCGGATTGTATTATCCGGCCGAAAACATAGGGAAAGTACGTTATAATGGCTTGGATCTGACCCTCACTTATCAGAACAATCTGGGAGCGTTCAACTATTACGTGACCGGAAACTGGAGTATAACCCAGTCAAAAATATTATTTATGGACGAGCAGAATGTTCCCGAAGAATATATGCGGAGGACGGGCAATCCGGTCGGAACCCGTTATGGACTTATCGCCGAAGGATTTTTCCAGACACAGGAAGAGATAGCTAACAGCCCTGTTATATCAGGATACAATATTGTTCCCGGCGATCTGAAATATAAGGATATGAACGATGACGGCGTAATCAACGAATACGACCAGACAATTATAGGCGGAAACAAACCTCTTTCTTTCTTCGGACTGAATTTCGGATTCGAATATAAGGGATTAGAGGTATCAGCATTGTTTCAAGGCGCTTACAATCGTGAAATTTATTTTCCGGACGCAGGCTGGCAATATGCAGTAGGATTCATTAGTTCTGGCAATACATTCAGTCAGGCATACGAGCATGTATTGAGGCGTTGGACTCCTGAAACAGCAGAGACAGCACTCTTCCCAAGGCTTTCTACCAATCCGGAATATAATGTATCTCCAAGTGGTATGACCAATTCTTTCTGGCTGAAATCAGGCAATTATTTTCGTCTGAAGAATCTGAATATTGCCTATACTCTTCCTGATTCGTTTTCAAGAAATTATTTAGGTGGAATGAAGATCAAGATTTTTGTAAGTGGACAGAATCTATGGACACAGGCAGCTTTTGGGTTAGTTGATCCTGAAATAACCGACTACAGAAGCTATCCGGCATTACGTGGTTTCAACACAGGTGTCAATATCAAGTTTTAGTATTTTCTAAAAATGAAAGTCATGAATATACAGATTAAAAGTAAATTATATATTGTACTGGCAGGTTTGTTACTCACTTTATGGTCTTGTCAGGACTACGAAGACGTTCCTGTGGAAAAGATTACAATTGAATATGTGTTTTCACCTACTGACTCGTTGGGAGTGAATGCAAAAAAGTATCTAAACAATGTTTACAGTGTTTTGCGGTACGGGCACAATTATATCGATGGAGATTATCTTGACGCGGCTTCTGACGACGCCATCACTTCATCTCTTTCGGAGAATCAGATTTACCAATTGCAAATAGGGCGTTATTCTCCATTCGTACGTCTCGGTGATATGGGATGGGCTGCGTATTACAGGGGTATCCGGAGGGCAAATACATTTATCAATAATATAGATGTTGTCCCTTTTATGCAGACATATAATAATCATGTAGGAACAAATATACCGTTAAACAGGGCGTTGAAAGCTGAAGCGCGTTTTCTGAAAGCCTTTTATTATTTCGAACTGATAAAACGTTATGGAGGCGTGCCTTTGGTGGGTGATGTACCATACGAATTGGGTGAGCCAATGGAACTTCCCCGAAATACCTTTGACGAATGCGTTGAATATATCGTGAGCGAACTTGACAATATCAAAGACAGTTTGCGTTCGGTACCTATTGCCAATGTTGGCTCAGAAGGTCATGTAGTAACGGCAGGAGCAGCGATGGCACTCAAAACAAGAGTGCTGCTGTACGCAGCCAGTCCGCTGTTTAACGAGTCTCCGATCGAAAATGGGAATGCGTATGTTGGTTATGAAAAATATGATGCTGCCCGCTGGTCGAGAGCCGCTCAGGCAGCCGAAGATTTTATTAATGACTGGGGTCCTGAGGGGCGCTATGGAGGCTATGGCTTAATGGATAATTTCAAAGAAGTGTTTCTGAATTATTATGGGTCGAATTCCAACGAAGTTATTTTCCATACACAGGGAGCTCTTGACAGAAAAGACGTAGAGACAAACAATGGTCCCGTAGGATTTTCCAGCAATGCCAAAGGTAATGGCGAGACCAGTCCGACCCAGAATCTGGTAGATGCTTTCCCGATGAAGGACGGTAAGCCGATAGGCCAAAGTGCGAAATACACTTATTCGGAGCAATCTATGTATGACAACCGGGATCCGCGGCTCGATTATACCATATTGCATAATGGATCGCAATGGCTGAGTACAACGGTGTACACTTATATTGGCGGGCGAAACAATCCGACTGGATCGACTGATGCTACCACGAAGACCAGTTATTACATGCGTAAGTTTATGGGTAACTATGAAGATAAAACTGAATATACGAGCATTCTCCGTAATTGGGTATTGTTTCGTTATGCTGAAATACTGCTCAACTATGCGGAAGCCAAAAACGAATACGACCTCGCTTCTTCGAAGGCGACAGCAGATGCCAAAGTTATCAGTTATATAAGGGAAATAAGGAAAAGAGGCGGTATTGAAGGTGATGACGGTACCTATGGCATAGCCGATAATACGACTTGTTTGGAAATGAGAACCCTTATCCGTAACGAAAGAAGAATCGAAATGGCATTTGAAGAACAGCGCTTCTATGATATACGCCGGTGGAAAATCGCTGAGGAGATTTTCAGTCAGCCACTCAAAGGATTAGCTTTGGTGATGAAGACCGGAAATATTCAAATAGAGCATATCGACGTTCTCGACGCGAAATTTGATCCGAAAAGGTATCTCTATCCGATTTCGTATGATGAAGTAAACAAAAACAATAACATGGTTCAAAATCCAGGCTGGTAACAGGCTATGTTTATCAATTCTTAATACATCAATGGATATGAAAAGACTGATTTTATTATTTATAAGCATACAACTCTTTACTTTTGCATTTGGCCAACAATTCCAATTAAAAGGTAATGTGTCGGCAACAGACGGGGAACATCTGGTCGGAGTGAGTGTTTTTGTTGATGGTACGACAAATGGCGCGATGACTGATGCCGATGGTAACTATAATCTGATGGTAAAACCAAAAGACCAAGTGTCGTTCTCTTTTGTCGGTTTCGTAAAGAAAACTGTTAAAATAACCGACCAAAAAAATCTGGATGTCGTTCTCGAAGAAGATCAGACTATTTTAGATGAGGTTGTGGTCGTTGGTTACGGTAAAGCGAAAAAGATAACACTGACCGGATCCGTGAGTGCCGTAACGGCTGATGAAATACGCACTGTGCCTACATCCAGCGTACAGAACGCTCTGTCGGGTAAATTACCGGGATTCTTTTCACAGCAGCGTTCGGGACAGCCGGGTAAAGATGCCTCCGATTTTTTTATCAGGGGTATCAGTTCCTTGAATGACGAAGGCAACAGCCCGTTGATTATTGTAGATGATGTACAATATTCGTATGATCAGCTACAACAGATCAATGTGAACGAGATAGAAAGCATTTCCATATTGAAAGACGCTTCTACCACAGCGATCTACGGTATTAAAGGCGCGAATGGTGTATTGGTTGTAAAAACCCGTCGTGGAGAAGAGGGACGCCCGCGTATCAACGTTCGTGCTGAAGGCGGTTTGACCATGCCTATTCGTAAGCCCAAATTCTTGAATGCTTATCAGGCAGCATCATTGACAAACGAAGCTTTCGAAAATGATGGACTGTCAAGCAGTAAGCCGTTTACTCCATCTGATCTCGAACATTACAGAACAGGAGACGATCCTTACGGTCATCCTAATGTTGACTGGTATAAAGAGATATTCAAAGATGTTGCTACCCAACAAAATGTAAACCTGGATATATCAGGTGGGTCAAAAAGGCTGAAATATTTTGTTACCGGCGGATTTTTTTCACAAAACGGATTAACACGTAATTTCAGGGATCCCAGCGAAGATGTGAATACTGATTATTTCTATCGCAGATTTAATTTCCGTACCAATCTCGATTTCGATGTTACCAATACGACAAAATTCCGTCTCGATATGTCGTCCCGGTTTATGAATATCAACGAACCGAATAGTCTGAATGCGGTGGGAGAAATCTACAATTTCAAGAGTATGACTCCTTTTTCGGCTCCGGTAATGAATCCGAACGGAACATATGCTTATCACAATTATTTCTTGTCCGACAGTAAAGATCCCACTTTGAATGCGCGTTTGGCAAACGAGGGCTATAACCGTACCAGACGGTTCGACTCGAATATCCTGTTCGATGTATCCCAGAATCTCGATTTTGTTACCAAAGGACTTTCGGCAATGGCACGTGTGGCATACTCCAGCATAGATGAAAACTACAGGGCTATGAGAAGAGAAAAAGATATGTATCCTACCTATCACTATAATAGTGTGAGCGATACGTATGTCATCAATCCTACAGCCAACTCGTACGCTTACGAAAATTACATACTGAATGCCGGAGTAAACAAAGCTATCAGGAATCTGAATACGCAGGTTTTCCTTAATTATGATCGCACTTTCAGCGAAGATCACAACATAAAAGCAATGTTTCTCTACAATCGCGAAAGCAGCACTACGGATAAGGATGGACTGACAAATGCGGAAGTCCCTGCAAAGTTTGAAGGGTATACAGGTCAGGTTAGTTATAATTACAAAAGCCGGTATATGATTGACCTGAATACCGCTTACAACGGAACAGACCGCTTTGGTTCGGATAATCGTTACGGCTTTTTTCCTGCTATCGCTTTGGGTTGGAATATTGGGGAAGAACCTTTTTTCCAGAAAAAATTCGGAGATAAGATAGAAATGCTGAAAATAAGAACTTCGTACGGATTGGTAGGATCAGACGTAACACCGGGCAATCGTTACCTTTACAAGCAGATATATGAAAAAGGTAACGGGTATTCTTTTGGCGAGACGCCTGTAGGCGTATCATCATATAAAGAAGGAACATTGGGCAATGAATACATTACCTGGGAAAAAGCCCGTAAATTCGACGTTGGTGTAGATGCCAGTATGTTCCGCAACAAATTATCGTTTACTGTAGACTATTTCTACGATTACCGTTACGACCAGCTGGTAGAAAGGAGCGACGTGTCTCTGCTTCTGGGTATAGGCTTACCTCGTACCAATGTGGGAGAAACTTCAAATCAAGGGTTTGATGGACAGATTTCATACAATGACAGATTTGGTCAATTTAATTTTAATACCAGTTTTGTATTTTCCTACGCGAAAAATAAAGTGATATATAAAGCCGAAGCTCAACAGAAACACTCATGGCTATCCGAAACAGGAAAGCCTATAGGTCAACCATTTGGCTATACATGGGTAGGGTATTATACGCCGGCTGATATAGAAGAAATCAATGAGGGCAATCCA
Source organism: Dysgonomonas reticulitermitis (assembly GCF_054601275.1). Taxonomy (NCBI): domain Bacteria; kingdom Pseudomonadati; phylum Bacteroidota; class Bacteroidia; order Bacteroidales; family Dysgonomonadaceae; genus Dysgonomonas; species Dysgonomonas reticulitermitis. The sequence goes on from NZ_BAAHWU010000031.1 coordinate 20,167, forward strand.
AACAAGATTCCGGTACCGAACATTCCTGTGTCGGCAGGTGACTTGAAGTATGCGGATCTGAATGATGATGGTATTATTGATGATTTTGACAAAGGGGCTATCGGTAAACCCAATTTACCTACTACTACGGTAGGCTGGACTATCGGCGGGTCATATAAAGGATTCTCGTTAAGCCTATTATTCCAAGGGTCGTTCGATTACAGCTTTAGTGTGGTAGGAACAGGTATAGAATCGTTCAAGAGCCAATTCCAGCCAATCCATCTGAAACGTTGGACTCCCGAAAGATATGCCAACGGAGAAGATATTCAGTTTCCCCGTTTGACTACCAACCTTTCTACTATCAGTAGCAGCCAGGCATATATGTCTGATTTCTGGTTGGTGAATGCGTGGTATATCCGTCTGAAAACAATAGATTTCGGGTATGATTTACCAAAAAGCATATTGCCGAAAGGAATATATAGTACACGTTTCTATATGAATGCTTACAATCTATTTACTAAAACCAGCTATGATAAATATCAGCAGGATCCTGAGATAAAGACAAATTCTGCAGGTGATGCTTATATGAATCAACGTGTGATAAACTTTGGCGTTATGATGTCGTTCTAAAAAAATCATTGTAGCAGGGTTATCTACCGTATATATGAATGATAACCCTGTATACTATTACGATACACATTCATGACCTTTATTTATAATGCATATGAAAAGATTTTATGAATTTTTCAAAACTTCGCAGAGGTTATACATATTCGTCCTGTCATTATTCGTTATCAGCTTTATACTATATGGCTGTTTCAGATTGAGATCGCTGAACCATCCCACAACGGCGGAGACCAACAGTTATTTTGATGTGACCTTTGTCTGCGAACATACCAATCCGAACAAAACAGAAGGAAGAGGTTATTTCGGCGCGCTTTTGCCTGAAGGATGGAGAGCGCAGGATTATACCGAATATACCGTACATTTTCCTAATCCCGATGAAAATATATACGGGCGCCTCGCTTTCGACCAATATTATACGGATGCTTTAAATACCGCTTTTCCGGCTCCTGCGGGTTATTATTGGTGGGGCGGCCGTTCAATCGATATACTTGAACTTTTGCATAGCGACAATAATAAAAGCGATGATTTTACTTTTACATTCCGCATATTTACAGATAATCAGACCGGGAATTTTAGCCTTAGATACGTGGTGGGCACCGATGGCAACGATGAAAATCCGGCCGGAAACGGGAAGTATATCGATGAAACGCGGACAATCTCTATTACACAAGGTAGCGAATATCCGATGCAGAAGACTCCGAACTGGGTACTTTTGCCAAACAGAGGTGAAGATGCCAATGTACAGGTTTATTCCGATAAGGATTACGACGGATTCTTCACTCGCTGGCACGGATGGACAGGCGGCGATATTGGCCGGTCTGAGCCGCTGGGCGACGGGCGGAGTATTTGGGTATGGGGCGACTCCCATACAGGTACTGTACTTTCCGGCCGCACCAGAGTAGGAAATAAAGGAGATAACCAATTCGAACGCAACTTCGTCATGGTTCAGGACGGTGAGGATTTTAGCGCTTTCAGGCTATTGAATGACGGCTCGCCGGGTGGCAACCCTCCGGTAAAGGAAGTACTTATACCTACCGATGACAATGGAAACCCTTTGAACAAGAACAGTGTATGGTACTGGCCTGCGGGAAGTTCTGTTTACTATCGCAATGGCGTTCCTGAACTTCAGATGATTCTCAGCCGTGTGCAAAACGATGGCTCGGGAGGAATGTGGGGTATGGTGGGTGTGTCGGCTGACGTTGCCGTATTCTCCCTGCCCGATCTTAAGTTGAAGGAGATAAAAAAATATAAGCATATGACCCGGAGCCTTGCAAAAGGCGATAGCAAATTCGGGCTGGATTTCGGAGGATATGTATTCAAAGACGATGACGGAACTGTGTATATATACGGTTATGCCGATATTGAAGGTATCTGTACACGGTATGGCCTTGTAGCCCGTGTTACGAATGGAGACCTTACGGGGGACTGGGAATTTTATAATGCCAGGACAAAAGAATGGTCTACCGATACGTCATGGCAAAATGACCTTACCAATTGGGAAGGTGCTACTATAGTGCAAGACCCTGTGTTTGTATTTAAAGATGCCGGGAAATATTATGGGATTGCCCAGCCGGGAAAGTGCTTTAGCGATGAAATCGTACTTTATGAGGCCGAGACTCCTTATGGGCCATTCACAAACAGGAAAATAATAGCGAAATTACCGGCCGAAATAAGCACGGAGAACTCATTTTTCTGTTCATTATTGGCCGTTCATCCGCAGCATTCCAAAAACGGGGAAATATTCTTTTCCGTTTCTAAAAACTTTCAGGACGACAAGCCGTGGTATGCAACCGGAAATGCCGACACATACCTGCCATACTTCTTCCGGGTGAAAGACTGGCGTGACAAATTAAGCATTGCGAATCAGGATGCTACCGACAATAAGGGCATTCTTACCGCCCAATACGAAAGCGATATGGAAAATGCGACAGATAATGATGCTGCGACTATCTATTCGGTCAATGCAGGAAAAGCCTGGATTGAATACGAATCTCCGTCTCCGGTTAATTTAAGGCGCTATACAATCACTTCTGCGCCGGATTCTCCCGACAAAGACGACAAAGACCCTCTGCATTGGAAGCTATTGGGTTCGAATGACGGAACATCATGGACTGTACTCGACGAGCGTTATTATGCCGAGTTTGAGCACCGCTCCCAAACCGTGAATTATAATGTGCCTGTCGATGGCAATTATACTCATTTCCGCCTCGATGTTCTGGCATCGAAGGGAGGAACAGGATTACAAATAGCCGAATGGCAGCTTTTAGGTAAATTCGAATATGAGTATGGTACTGTCGCCGAATTGGAAAGCGTGACCGTAGATGGTAACCCTGTGGCTGTACAAGATGTTATGACTATAGATCTGCCGGCTTCAAGCGGAAGCGGTTTTACAGTTAATTTAGCAACCGTCGACAAAGGAACAATAGATGGTAAGGCAAGTAAATATACATTTTCTGCCGAACTGGACAGGCCTGATATCAAAAAATATAACATAAAAGTCATATCGGAAGACGGAAAAGCCCAAAAGGACTATACGTTAATTTTCAACAAGCGTTTTGCCTTTGACGACCTTATTAAAGTGAAATGGAACAATACTCTTATGTTGTATCTTAACAAATTGAAAGATTACGATATAACGGGTTACCAGTGGTACCTCGACGGAAGCCCGGTTGCAGGCGCCACGGGAACCAGCTATGTAGCTGGTTCAAAGAAGAACGACCTGTTGAGCCAGACATCAGCTTATCACATTGTATTGAAAACCCCTGACGGAGATTTACGTTCCGAAGCAGAACGGATAACGCTGAAGAGTACGGGTATAATCACTCATCCGAATCCTGTAAAATCAGGCGAAGAAGTGACTGTAGATGCGGATGTTGATGAAGATTTACTCCGGAATGCAACGATTGAAGTCTACAACATTTATGGTAACAAACTCAGTGCTGTTAAAGCTCAGGGACGTTCAACCAAGGTAAGTATGCCGTTTACATCCGGTATATATATGGTTCGGTTCAAGGCAAAAAATGATTTTGAAAAAACGCTGAAGGTTGTTGTTAAATAGGAATGTCTTAGTTAAACGTATATTAATTAAATGATTATGAGAAAAACAATAATAAAAGGCCTTACAGCCGTTTTCATTTTATTTACTTCGGCTACTGTTCTTTCGGCTCAGGGAAACAAGTCTGAGGTTTCGGTATTTGTAGCGGGAGGGTTGTCTACGCTGGATTATGAAGCGGCTTTTGGCAACCATAAGAATGGTGCCGGAGGTAACCTTGGGATAGGCTATACCTATTTCATTTCCGAAAATTTCGGATTGAATACAGGGGCTGAGTTCTCCCTATATCAGGCTGAGTTGACTCAAGATAAGTTTAATAATGTGTCCCGGTCTCTGGTTGACGCATCGGATGGAGAATTATATGATTTTTATTCTTCGGTGAAGAGTTATAAGGAAAAACAAAATGTGACATACATGAATATCCCGCTAATGGTGCAGTTCCAATCAGGGGAAAAGAACAAGCTGTATGCGCAGGCAGGAGTTAAATTGGGCATTCCCGTGAAAGGGAAATATAAATCTTCGGCCTCAGAAATGGTAAATAAAGGATTCTTTCATGATACTGAAAACTGGGGTGAAACTCAGGAATTTATGGGCTTCGGAACGTTTACAGATTATTCGAATAATGAAGATATCAGACTTAGAGTTGTTTGCTTTTTCAGCGCCGATTTCGGAATGAAGTGGGCTTTGGCGGATAAGCTGTTTCTATATACGGGCGCATATCTCGATTACGGATTGAATGATATCGTGAAAGACAGCCGCAATCAGAACTTTACCAAGTTCGGGGATACAACCGAAGGATTGGTTCCATTGAATAACAGTGTTCTTAATTCATCAATCGGCTATGGAAGCAATACACTTACCCAAACGTTGAGTGATAGGGTGATACCTGTCAGTATCGGGCTAAAAGTCAGATTGGCTTTAGGGTTATAAATTATAATTATCCGCAAAGTCCGGATATAAGAATGTTTAATATTCGGACCTTGCGGATTCAATAATCATATATATGAAAAAAATTAACTTTATATTCTGGGTTCTTTTATTATCCGCTACAACCGCCAATGCGCAGTTAAAAGATCTTGTGCAATATGTAAATACGCTTCAGGGAACCGATTCCAATTTCGGGCTTAGTTACGGTAATACATATCCTACAACGGCTATGCCTTTCGGGATGCATACATGGGCAGCTCAGACAAACAGGAACGGAGAAGGGTTCAAATATATGTATGCCGATAATAAAATCCGGGGATTCCAGCAGGCTCATCAATGTAGTCCGTGGGTGAGTGACTATGCTGTTTATTCCTTGATGCCGATGGTTGGCGAATTGATTGTTAATCAGGATAAAAGAGCTGCGAAGTTCAGCCACGATAACGAAATCGGCAAACCGCATTATTATAAAGTTACATTCGACAATGGTATTACTACCGAGATGGCGCCTACCACACGCGGAGCACATCTCCGGTTTTCGTTTCCTGCAAGCGGCGATGCCTGGTTGGTACTCGACGGTTATACCAATATGAGCGAGGTGAATATAGACCCGCAAAAAAAGCAAATCACAGGCTGGGTAAATAACCAGCGTTTTGTAAATCATGCGGAGAATTTCCGTAATTACTTTGTTGTTCAGTTTGATATGCCATTCGAGGCTTACGGTACATGGGAAAACCAAAAGGACGAAACATTTCCTGGCGAAACCTCACGTGAAGGAAAAGGCGCAGGCGCATATATCAGGTTCAAAAAGGGAGCAAAAGTACAGGCAAAGGCCGCGTCATCCTATATAAGTCCTGAACAGGCTTTATTAACCTTGCAAAGGGAATTGGGAACCGATAAGAATTTGGAACAGACAAAAGCGCGCGGAGCGGAAACCTGGAACAAATTGCTGAACAGAGTCATTGTTGAAGGTGGAACAGATGAACAGATCAGGACATTTTATTCCTGTCTTTTCCGTGCGAATCTTTTTTCGCGCAAATTCTATGAACGTAACACGAATAATGAACCTTATTACTACAGTCCTTATGATGGCAAGATATATAACGGTTATATGTTTACCGATAACGGATTCTGGGATACATTCCGCACGCAGTTTCCGCTAACCAATATCCTTCATCCTACTATGCAGGGACAATACATGAATGCCTTACTCGATGCGCAGGATCAGTGTGGCTGGCTGCCATCGTGGTCGCAACCCGGAGAAACAGGTGGTATGATAGGGAATCATGCAATCTCGCTTCTTGCCGATGCCTGGGCTAAAGGTATCCGTACATTCGACCCCGAAAGAGCATTGAAGGCATACGCGCACGAAGCCATGAATAAAGGCCCGTGGGGGGGAGCCAACGGCCGTATCTTCTGGAAAGAATATTTCCAATTGGGTTATGTTCCTTACCCCGAATCAGGTGGTTCCACAGCTCAAACACTGGAATATGCTTATGACGACTGGTGCGGTTATGAACTTGCCAGAATGACAGGGAAGCAATTTTATATGGATGTTTTTGAAAGGCAGATGTATAATTATCGCAATGTATTTGACTCTTCTACCGGATTTATGAGGGGAAAAGGCAACGATGGTAAATGGCAGGAACCTTTCGATCCGTTTGTTTGGGGAGGCCCGTATTGCGAAGGTAACGCATGGCATTATACATGGTCGGTATTCCACGATGTGCAGGGACTGATCGACCTGTTTGGAGGTCCGGATAAGATGACGGTAAAGATGGATTCGGTCTTCACTGTTCCCGGTATCATCAAACCGGGTACTTATGGTGGTGTAATCCACGAGATGAAAGAAATGGAACGTGCCGGTATGGGGCAATACGCGCAGGGTAACCAGCCTATACAACACATGATATATATGTATTCTTATGCGGGACAGCCTTGGAAAACCCAATATTGGGCGCGTCAGATTATGGACAGGCTGTATAATTCCACAGAAAAAGGTTTTCCCGGCGATGAAGACCAGGGCGGTATGTCATCATGGTATATACTGAGCGCACTCGGCATTTATGCTGTTTGTCCGGGTACGGATGAATATGTGCTGGGCAGTCCCTTGTTTAAGAAAGCGACCATCACGATGGAAGACGGGAAGAAATTCATAATAGAAGCCGACAATAACAGTAAAGAGAATATGTATGTGCAGTCTGTTACTCTTAATGGTGTTCCGGTAAATAGAAACTATATTACTTATAAGGATATAGTGAATGGCGGAACTATCAAATATGAAATGGGTAACCAACCGAATACGGACAGAGGTACGGCAAAAGATGCTGCGCCATTCTCCTTGTCTAAGTAATTATTAAGAAATGAATAATCTTCAAAAAACGAAACTTATCAATCCGCTTATACATGATAAATCTTTCTAAAAATATCTTTATCCTATTCTTCCTGATCTCTCTTTGGGCGTGCGGGAATGATGTACAGATTGTAAACTTATCGTGCGACTATGCGGAAAATCCTCCGGCTGTCGACAATAACCATCCACTGCTTAGTTGGCAGCTTCAATCCGGCGAAAGGGGCAAAAACCAGTCTGCATACAGGGTTATTGTATCAGGGAACTTGTCTCTGTTAAAAGATGGCATAGGCGATTTGTGGGATACAGGTAAAACTGTTTCGTCCGAATCTGTCATAAAATATCAGGGGAAGCAATTAGATTCCCGAAGTCAGGTTTATTGGAAAGTAATCGTTTGGGATGAAAATGATAAATCGTCAAATTGGAGCGAAGCAGCTACATGGACAATGGGTCTTCTGAACCCTTCCGACTGGCAGGCAAAGTGGATAGGACAAAGGAAAGATCAGTTTCCCGATTCGGCAGTTGTCTTTCCCGCACCCTATTTCCGGAAAGAATTTGATGTAGTAAAAAACGTAAAAAAGGCGACGGCATATATCTGCGGGCTTGGATTTTACGAAATGTATATCAATGGAAACAGAGTAGGAGATCAGGTATTGGCTCCCGCAGTTACCAATTATGATAAACGCCCGCTGAAGAATCTTTTATATCATTACGATGATCAATCCGGCCAGCGCGTGTTCTATAATACATTCGATATAACAAAAATGCTCGAACCGGATAATAATGCGGTAGGGATAATCCTTGGAAATGGCTGGTACAACCAACGCGACCGTACAATAGAAGGTAATATGTGGTATGATGTCCCAAAAATGATTTTGCAAATAGAGATAGAATATAGTGATGGAACAAAAGAAGTTGTTTTATCGGACAATTCGTGGAAAACAGCCACAGGGCCTTTGCTGCATGACGCGATATTTACAGGTGAGGTATATGACGCGCGCCTTGATTTAGGGGCGTGGAATACTTCCGGTTATGATGATAGTAAATGGGCCAAAGCGTTGGAAGTACGCCCTCCGGCAGGAAATCTGAGAGTACAGGTTGTACCTTTCAATAAAGTGATGGCTACAGTGAACACGGCATTTGAAAAAAATAGCGGCTCTCTTTATACTTTCTCTTTACCCGAAACAGTTTCGGGGTGGTGTTCCCTGAATGTAAAAGGCAATAACGGGGATACGGTGAAACTCCGTTTTGTCAGCGAAGAAGGCCTTGATTACGGGCAAATAGACACTTATATCCTGAAAGGAGGCGGAACCGAAACATACGAGCCGAGATTTACATGGCATACGTTCCGGAAAATAGAAGTTATAACCAATGGAATTCCAATCACAGAAAACAGCATAACAGTCAAGTCAGTCTATACCGATGTAGATATAACGGGTACTTTCGAATGTTCCAATGAACTTTTTAATAGAATGCACAAAGCCTGGTTACGTACAATGCGTGCTAATTTCAAGGGGATTGTCAGCAGTGATCCCCATCGTGAAAGGCTTGCCTATACCGGCGACGCGCAGGTTATAGCCGGCAGTTTGCTTTACACATTCGATATGAAGCGTTTCTTTCGTAAGATGTTTGACGATATGGCAGATGCCCGGAATAGAAATACAGGATATGTTCCCCATACCGCGCCATTTGGCGGAGGTGGAGGCGGGCCTGCGTGGGGGTCGGCGTATGTCATTATACCCTGGGCTTATTATCAGCATTATGGCGATACAACTGTATTGGCGAAACATTATCAAGGCATGAGGCAATGGGTAGGGTATCTGGCTACAAGAACAGATGACAGGGGATTAGTAGTCAGGGAGGAGCCGAATGGATGGTGTCTTGGAGAGTGGAGTACGCTTTACAATAGAGTCGAAATACCGGCAGAACTGGTAAATACGGCATATTATTACCATGTAACTTATTTGGTGGCTAAAGTTGCTAAAATTTTGAATAAAAAGGAAGAGAAGGAACTGTTGTCTCTAGCCGCGACTATCAAAGACAATTTTAATAAAGCATTTTACAACCCGCAGACGAATCATTATTGGGAAGGAAGGCAAGGGGCTGATGTTATACCTTTAGCATTCGGCCTTGTGCCGGATGAAAATAAGGAAAAAGTATTCGCTGCTTTTCTCTCTCATTTGGAAAGTATTGATTATCATTTTGATACAGGTATAATGGCTACGCCTCTCACACTGAAAGTACTGACAGAGAACGGGAGAGTTGACATTGCCTATAAATTAATGAATCAAAGGGACTTTCCGGGATATGGTTATCTGATGGACGATAAGAACAGTACGCTGTGGGAAGTTTGGGATGGAGGTGGAAACGACCCCAATGGAAGCGGCCATTGCCATCCTATGTTCGGTAGTGTCATAGCCTGGTTCTATAATTCGCTTTCAGGAATCAAGCCGGATGAATCAAGTCCGGGAATGAGGCATTTTTATATAGAACCGCGATTTATCCCCGATTTGACGTTTTGCAAGGCATCATACAATACATTGTATGGAAACATAAGTTCAGGATGGGAAACGGATAAGGATGGAAATTTCAATCTTACTATAGATGTACCCGCAAATACAACTGCAACTGTGATTTTCCCCGAATGGAATGATGTTTCTATCACAGAATCGGGCAACCCGCTAAAAGAGGTCAAAGATATTACTATTGAGGAAGGCAATCCGGTTCAGATAAAGGTATTGTCCGGATCGTATAATTTCGTGATAAGCAAATAATAAAAAATATGAGAGAAAAATTATTGATTTACCTGTTCTTTGTCTTAGCGTCTTTTATGTTTATCAAAGGGCAAGCTCAGGAATCAGGTTACGTAAGCAAGGTAAACACTCTTATCGGAACAAAAGGGGTGGGTCTGACATCCGGATATATGTATCCCGGAGCAACGTATCCTTTCGGGATGATACAGTTTACGCCATCCTACTTTTCCAAACAGTCGGGTTTTGTTATCAATCAGCTAAGCGGCGGCGGTTGCGAACACATGGGGAATTTTCCCACTTTTCCGGTAAAAGGAAAATTAAGCATGTCTCCGGACGATATTATCAGCTACCGGATAAACCTGTCGGAGGAAAAAGGCCATGCCGGCTATTATCAGACAATGGTGCAGGAAGATATTAAAGCCGAACTTACTGTTACGGAACGTACAGGAATGGCGCGCTACGAATATCCCCCAAATGAGAGTTTGGGTACTGTCATCATCGGGGCAGGTATAGCTGCTACAAATACTGAGAATGCCACAGTGGTAATAACCGGACCTAATACCTGTGAAGGATATGCTGAGGGAGGTAATTTCTGTGGAACCCCCACACCGTATAAGGTATATTTTGTTGCCGAATTTGATACAAAAGCAGTAGAAACAGGTACATGGAAAGACGATAAGATAAAGGAAAAATCAGCTTTTGCCGAAGGAAAGAATTCCGGTGTGTATTTTACCTTCGATGTTAGCAAAAATAAAACAATACAATATAAATTAGGCGTTTCGTATGTGTCTGTTGAAAATGCAAGGGAAAACCTGAAAGCTGAAAATACGGCATGGAATTTTGACGCTGTCAAAAAACAGGCGGAAACCAGATGGAGTGAATATCTGGGCAGAATAGAAGTAGAGGGAACAAATACTGACCGTATAACCCAGTTCTATACGCATCTGTACAGGGTGCTTATACACCCGAATGTATGCAGCGATGTGAATGGGGAATATATGGGCGCGGACTTTAAGGTACATAAGACCAAATCGAAACATTATACATCTTTCAGCAACTGGGACACTTACCGTACTCAGATACAGCTTCTTTCCATACTTGACCCAGATATAGCTTCCGATGTGGTGATTTCTCACCAACTGTTTGCCGAAGAAACAGGCGGGCAGGGCTTTCCGCGTTGGGTAATGGCAAATATAGAAACCGGGATTATGCAGGGAGACCCTACCCCGATACTTATTTCAAACGCGTGGGCGTTCGGCGCCAGAAACTACAATCCGAAACCTATACTCAGTATTATGCGGCATGGGGCGGAAACACCGGGTTCTATGTCTCAAAAGGTGGAAGTACGCCCGGGGCTTAAACAGTATCTGGAGAAAGGTTATTATAACGCGTCCGAGCAACTGGAATATACTTCCGCCGATTTTGCGATAGCGAGATTCTCTTTATATGCCTGTGGTGATGAATTTACCGGCTGGCGTTACTTCCATTTTGCCCGTTCGTGGAAAAACCTGTATAATCCGGAAACAGGATGGTTGCAATCGCGAAAGGCGGATGGCTCATGGAAATCTTTAGATGCCGATTTCCGTGAATCTACATACAAAAATTATTTCTGGATGGTTCCTTACGATTTGGGTGGGTTAATTGAAATTATGGGTGGTAAAGCTAAGGCGGAAGCACGCCTCGACGATCTGTTCAGAAGGTTGGATGCCGGTTACAATGATGACTGGTTTGCCTCCGGTAACGAACCGAGTTTTCATATCCCATGGATATACAACTGGGTGGGACGCCCCGACAAAGCTCAAGAAGTGATAAACCGTATTCTGAACGAGCAATATTTCAATAAGATAGACGGCCTTCCCGGAAATGATGATCTGGGAACGATGGGCGCCTGGTATGTTTTTGCGTGTATGGGTTTGTACCCTGAGATTCCGGGAGTCGGCGGTTTTTCTGTCAACACGCCTGTCTTCACTTCAATAAAGGTACGTCTTAAAAATGGTGACCTGATAATAAAAGGTGGTTCGGAAAAAGATATATACATCCGGTATTTAAAGATTGATGGTAAGCCATATAATAGTACCTGGATTGACTGGAATGATATTTCAAACGGGGCGACTCTGGAATACAGTACATCCGCTAAGCCGGATTTGCAGTGGGGTACTAAAATCACTCCCCCATCATTTCCATAACTGTCACTTTATTTTTATAAATTTATCTATATGTATATTGATAACGAATGTGTTATATAATAGAAAGGTAACAATGTAGGAATAGCCTGGAAAGTGTCACTTTTGTTACTTTTTAACAAAATATTATTTGATTATGAGTGAGATAAATGTTTTGGCTAGTGTTACTTTTTAATTATTATATAAGCAATGAAAAAAAGGCTTTTTATTCTACTTGTATTTTTACCTTTTTTAGGATTATCGGCACAGCAGGTATTTCATAGCTTCCTGTTTAATACATTCCTTGACGGAAAAGTTATTTATGTGAACGGAGGAGAGAGAACGGCGAAACTTAATTATGATAAGGTGAGCGAAAGAGCGCTTTTTATGTTGTCGGACGCTGATTCTACCATACTCGAACTGGCCAATACATCTGAAATTGCGGAACTCAATATTGCCAACCGTACATTCGAACACATAAAAAGCGGTCTGTTTTATGAAAAAACAGAGGCTGGACAAGGGTCTTTGTATGTCAGGTGGAAATCGACTATAGTTTCGAAAGGGAAAGCTGGCGGATATGGTACGAGTTCGGCTACCGGAGCTATTGACAATGTTAATCAGACCATGTCAAGAGGAGGGTTATATAACTTAAAGCCAAGCGAAGAGTTTGCGTTGAATTCTCACAATGCCTATTATCTGAAAATAGATGGAAAATTCAGGCGGTTCAGCTCATTTAAAGCTTTGTCGAAGCTATTTAAAAACAGAGAGAAAGAAATAGAGGCTTACGTAAAAATGGAAAAACCGGATTTTGACAATCCGGAAGATATAAAAAAAATAGTTGAATACTGTTACAAGATAAAACTGTAAAAAAATATAAGATTATGAAAGAACGTTTTCTGAGCATACTACTATTCGTCCTGTTGTTTACTGCCTGCGATACTAAAAAGCAGGCAAACGGGCAGACGGAGTTTCCCGATTGGGCATGGGCTGATTTCCAAAGGCCGGAAGGTATTAACCCGATTATTTCACCGGATACTACAACCCTTTTTTATTGCCCGTTGACAAAAGATTCTGTCGGCTGGGAATCGAATGATACCTTTAATCCTGCGGCTACAGTCTATGATGGTAAGGTAGTAGTCCTTTACCGTGCAGAAGATAAATCGGGGGAGGGGATAGGCGGACGTACATCCCGGTTGGGATATGCATGGTCGGAAGACGGATTGCATTTTCAGCGGAAACCTGTTCCCGCATTTTATCCGGATAATGACAGCCAAAAGGAACTTGAATGGCCCGGAGGCTGTGAAGATCCCCGTATAGCGATGACGGAAGATGGCCTGTATGTGATGCTGTACACGCAATGGAACAGGAAGCAGGCGCGTTTGGCGGTAGCTACTACACGGGATTTACAGAAATGGGATAAATACGGGCCTGCATTTGCAAAAGCTTACGGTGGACGTTTCAAAGATGATTTTTCCAAATCGGCTTCGATTGTAACTAAAATGATAGATGGCAAGCAGGTGATTGCTAAAATAGATGGAAAATACTGGATGTACTGGGGTGAGAAATTCGTAAATGTGGCAACCTCGGAAGACTTGGTCAATTGGACTCCGATGTTAGCAGAAAACGGAGACTTTCTGAAAGTGATAGTACCCCGTCCGGGCAAGTTCGACAGTTCTCTCACCGAGTGCGGCCCTCCTGCGATAATGACGGATAAAGGCATCCTTCTATTGTATAATGGTAAAAATGCAGGTGGCATAGAAGGCGATACCCTATATACAGCTAATTCGTATTGCGCGGGACAAGCGCTGTTTGACCTGAAAGACCCGGCTAAACTGATAGGACAGCTTGACAAGCCTTTTTATGTTCCTGAAGCAGATTTCGAAAAAAGCGGCCAATATCCTGCCGGTACTGTATTTATCGAAGGATTAGTGTTTTATGGCGAAAAATGGTATCTTTATTATGGATGCGCCGATTCGCGCGTAGCAGTAGCTGTGTATGACCCATCGGAAGAAAAGAAATAATGTCCATAGAAAATTACTTATTCTCTGAATTTCGCAAAATATATTTACTAAACAATCATAATCATGCAGAAACATTTTTATTCAGTCGGTTTCATTATTCTACTTTTGTCCATGCTGATAAACCGGGATATAAACGCGCAAGTTATAACAGATATGAGATGCGAAAACCTGATAAGGCCGAACGCGATAGACAATACTGCTCCCCACTTCAGTTGGAAAACAGAGTATAACAAAACACCTGTCCCACAGAAATTCTATGAAATACAGGTAAGCTCCGACAGCCTGGCTTTATGCAACGGTATGGCTGATTTATGGAACTCCGGGAAGGTTAAGTCATCCTCGTCCGTTATGGTACCTTACGGGGGAAAAGCGTTATCGGCACGTTCGTTATACTATTGGAGAGTCCGGGTATCGAACGATAAGAATAAAGTATCGGATTGGAGCTCCATATCTCGATTCGGAACAGGAATTTTCGGTGATGAGGTAATGCAGGGTAGTTATATAGGCTTATCGACTGAAGCCGGCGATATAAAAAGCCCATTGCTGAGGAAGAAATTTACGGTAGATAAGAAGGGTATAGCATTTTTGCATGTTAATTCGCTGGGTTATCACGAAGCATATATCAATGGTAGGAAAGTTAATGGAGATGTGTTGTCGCCGGCTGTTTCACATTTGTCCAAAAGGTCGCTGATCGTAACTTACGACGTGACGCCATACCTCAAGCCGGGAGAAAACGAACTGGTACTGTGGCTTGGCATAGGTTGGTATAAGAAGACTGTTTTGAATACCGTGTATGACGGGCCATTGGTAAAAGCCCAGTTGGATTTATTGCAAGGTAAGGAATGGTCTACATTATTAACGACAGATGCATCGTGGAGAGGCAGGAAAAGCGGATATACCGACACCGGTACATGGCAGGCATTACGTTTTGGCGGCGAGCAGGTAGAACGAAACCTTGTCCTCCCGGATTTGGCTACGGAGGCGCTCGACCTTATGAAGTGGTATCCGGTAACCGAAGTGGATATCCCTGCGCACGTGGCTTCACCTGAAATGACGGAGCCGAACAGGATACAGGAAATGTTTAGCCCCAAAGATATTAAACAATTGGGCGATAGTTTATGGCTTGTCGATATGGGAAAAAATCTGACCGGCTGGTTCGAGATCCGGTTGCCCAATCTGCCTGCGGGACATAAAGTATCATTTGAATATACCGACTATATAAAAGACGGAAATTTTGAAGACCAAGCTCAGAAAGATGTCTATATAGCTGCGGGAAAAGGAGAGGAAATGTTTTGCAATAAGTTTAACCATCATGCTTTCCGGTACGTGAGAATATCCAATCTGAAAGAGAAACCCGACGCAAAAAGTATGAAGGCATACCTCGTACACAGCGATTACCGCGCCACATCGTCTTTCGTATGCTCCGATCCTGACCTGAACGCTATTCATGATATGATTCAGTATACAATGCGATGCTTGACGTTCGGAGGATATATGGTAGACTGTCCGCACCTTGAACGCGCCGGATATGGGGGCGATGGAAATTCATCGACCGAATCCCTTCAGATTATGTACAATGTGTCCCCTTTGTTTACAAATTGGTTGCAGGCCTGGGGTGACGTCATGCGCGAAGGGGGAAGCCTTCCGCATGTCGCGCCTAACACAGGCGGTGGCGGCGGGCCTTACTGGTGTGGATTTATTGTAATGGCTCCGTGGCGGACGTATGTAAACTACGGTGATTCGCGATTGATAGAAAAATACTATGACAAGATGAAACAATGGTTGGGCTATGTTGAACAATACAGGGTAAACGGATTGCTCAAACGTTGGCCTGATACTCCGTACCGCGACTGGTATCTGGGCGATTGGCTGGCACCGGCAGGAGTAGATTCCGGGAACGAAGCCTCTATAAATCTGGTTAACAACTGTTTTGTAAGCGAATGTTTCGCTACGATGGAAAAAATAGCGGATATACTCGGAAAACCGGATGAATCAAAGGCGTTTGCCAAACAGAGGGATGATCTGAATAAGCTCATTCACCGGACTTTTTACAATGACGAAACAGGTATTTATGCCACCGGATCACAACTTGATATGTCATATCCCATGCTGGTGGGCGCGACGCCTCCAGCCTTATATGAAAAGGTAAAAGAGCGGTTGTTCACTCGAACAAAAGAAAACTATAACGATCATATTGCCTGCGGGCTGGTAGGGGTTCCTATCCTGACTAAATGGGCGATAGAAAACAAGGCGGCGGACTTTGTCTATTCCATGCTGAAGAAACGCGATTATCCCGGATACCTGTATATGATAGATAACGGAGCCACTACTACGTGGGAATACTGGAGCGGAGAACGAAGCAGGATTCATAATTGCTACAACGGCATAGGCTCATGGTTTTACAGGGCGGTGGGCGGTATCCGCACAGATGAAAAGAAGGCAGGATACCAACATGTAATTATAGAACCTCAGATACCGGACGGTGTTACATGGGCAAAGACATCTATAGAATCTCCTTATGGACAAATATCCGTCGATTGGTCTTTGGTTTCGGGGAAGTTGAATATGAAAGTGTCGTTGCCGGCCGGTTGTGAAGGTACGATCATCCTTCCGGCTAACGCGCGCGGCTGTAAAGTAAATGGGCGCACCTTAAACGAACTGAAACCTGTTGAGACCGGATGCGGAATACATGATCTGGTAGTATCTTTACAGTAGGGCCTTAGCGCTATGTAGTCAATCCTTAAAAAGTCATTTTAAGTTCAAGTATAAAAAAGTCTGCCTGTATTTTGCAAAAGAAACAGGCCATTTTTTGTTTGTATTTGTTGATCATTCTCTTGAAGTTGAATCCCGCCGCCGC
>NZ_BAAHWU010000032.1:0-34152 GCF_054601275.1 Dysgonomonas reticulitermitis
ATATAAATGACGACATTCTGCTCTTTCGGATAGGAGCGGACAGGAGATTTTATGTCAAAATACAGGGATGACACCTCTAAGAAGCCCATAAAGATAAGGGGGGGCTTAGTTTTTTAGAGGAAAGGTACTAAATAATAAAATATGCAAGGATTTCAGCAACTTTTTAACCTGCTTTTAAAAGACATCAAAATTGAATTGGATGATGAGTTTGACCGCAATTTTGAACGAAAAGCATTTTTCAACATAGCGTGGAAAGCTGCCAAACATAACACTATTGGATCACTGCTGATGCGCACTGGTGCATTGCGAGAATCAATGTTTCCTTCACAACTGAATGGCAACACAATCACATGGACATCTTCATTGCCTTATGCAGACATCCAAAACAGTGGTGGAAAAATCACAGTGACACAAAAAATGCGTGGATTCTTTTGGTACAAATACCGGATGGCAACAGGTGGAAATAATAAGAACCTGAATGCAGAAGCATTGTTTTGGAAGGCAATGGCACTGAAAAAGGTTGGATCAGTCATTGTGATTGAAAAACGCCAATTTATTGGTGATCATCCACAGGTTCACACTACAATTAAAAACACGGCTGATGATTGGATGGCAAACGATCTGAAACCGTTTATTGATAAACAATTAAATGATATGATCAGATGAAACAGATGGTTCAAAACATTCAGGACAGGTTGGTGCAGAAAGTGCCAGCATTGAAATATGTGGATCAGGATTGGGGGCAAATGGATTTTTGGCGTGAACATCCGGTGAAATATCCGTGTGCATTGATTGATGTTCAGTCTGCTGGTTACACAAATGATGGCAATTTCATCCAACGTGGTGTGGTCACAGTGGTGATCCGGTTATTCGACCTCAAACTATCCAACAGTAGCCAAAAAGCACCGGACAATCAAAAAGAGAATGCCAAAAAGATTTGGCAACTGATAGAGGACGTAAACAAAGCCGTTCACGGTCAAAACTTTTTGCAGGAAGGTTATGGACTACCTATGCGCACCCAAATGCGAAGGGCAAAGCGTGAAGATGGTTGTTATCAAACAGAATTATATTACACCATAGGGTTCACGGATGAAACCTGTGTTCCTGTGCCAGTGACCACACCTGTCAGACCATTGGTGACTGTCAGTGTCGCAAAAGTATAGAAACGACAAAAGCCACCTTTTTCCGGTGGCTTTTAAATATCGTTTAAATGGTATTTATTTATAGGAAGGTTGTGATGTTTCGGAAAAGTATATTTGTGAAATCTTAATTGGCTGCTGATCCTTTATAACATCATAAACATTTTGTCCATATTTGCCTTCTATGTTGCCACTTTCCCAAACAATAAGACAACGTTGACCACCGCCAATTTCCATTTTTGCAATGCCATCTGATCCGGCAACACCTTTGGTGGTATATGTAACCTTTTTATTTTCAGTTTTGTGTTCAAACACTCCTTTGCCTACATAGTTATAATTCACATAGTCTGAAAAGTCTTTGAAATGATATATTTGACTGCCAGCATCAGGAAGATAGTTTTCACCGGACTTGTATTGCATTTCTGCTGAAACTTCAATTTTGTTTCCATCTGATCCACCACCATTGTCATCATCATCACTGCATGAATTGAAAGACAGTGCAAAGACTGTCAGAAATAAGAATAGTAAAGTTTTTTTCATAATCGGTTTATTTATAATCTGATGTAAAATAACAAAAGTTCCCTTGAATGACCAAAGGAACTTTCATTTTATCTAAAAATTAAAACAAAGTTGACCATCACAGATGTCACCATTTGCCAGTTTCATATAACGCCAAAATGTTCTTTCACTGATGTAAAATTCAGGATAAATATGGTTTCTATACGCTTGCAATTGACACTTCTGCTGGTTGCCTGGTTCAACTTTTTCATCAACAATCTTTTTCACTCTCTTTGCTCTATTCAAAACGTTCACATTAACTGCCATAAGTCCGAAAATTTATGTTTACCTTTGTAGTAACCAGTTACAAAAGCCTGATAGTTTCCGGACTTGATGGCTTTTACTTTTTTAGGATGTCGATAGCATTTTCTTTTCCAACTTCAAATCCTGCATCATATCCTTTTTTATATATATCAGCCAAATATTGTTCAACTTTTAATGTTTCTCTGATTTGTTCAGCAGGTGTCAATTTTCCTATACTGGTAAGCAAATCCATAAAATCATTGAACAACTTTTGTTTTTCGACTAAATTCAAAACTCCATTCATCTTCAAAACAATTTAGGTTCATTATTCTTTATTTTCTTAATCATCACATAAGCCAGTGACTGTGATTCCCAATTGATCAACGGTTTGTTTTTGTACATGTCACGCAACAAATCCTGTGTGGTTTTGGCTGAATATCCGGTGTCCATCCATGCCATCCAATCATTGATCTGATTGATAAATACTTTTTTCACACCCACCACTTCAACATCACATTTGTATTTCTTTTTCAGGTACATTTTGAATTTTGCACCGACAAAATATTTCCGTTCATTCCACAACCGGATGGTGGTGAAGAAATCACAATTCAACTTTCCGTTCCAATTATGATTGAAGTTCAGTTCATCCATCACACATCCATTGCTCGATCATAGGCACAATCATCACATATTGGATAGGTGCTATCATCATCATTTAATTTATATCCATAAGGATCAATTCTATATCCAACATCTTCTTTTTCTTCATCACAGAAAATGCAAGTCAATAATATTTTTTCTTCCATCTTTATTCAATTTTAGGTTCATCAGGTTTCCACCTGATCACGACATCTGCCATAAGTTTTCCAGTTCCATTGCAACGCTGGCATTTTTCTGTTTCGGCTGGTGCTATCTGCAAATGATCTTCAAACACTTTGATATATCCATTGTCACATGATGGACAATCCATGCCAGTGAACTTGAAATGTTCTGCATCCTTTGGTTCAAATAACTTTGGTTCTATAAACAGTGTATATTTTCGATCACTCATTTCTTTGCCATTTGTTTTTGCAGGTTATCAAAATGCGTTGTCATCCGTTCTGATGTCATGTTTCCACCTTTGTCATAAAACTGACTGTTGATGCTGTCCTGTGCGCCTATTTCGCACCGTTCATCAAAATACAGGTCAAACCACTTCATCACCTTTGGAACGTCTAAGGATTCATAAAAATCACCAAATTCACCATTGACAGCTTTTTTGAAGATCACATGAACATCTGCAATAGTCATGGCAAAATGTTTGGCAACAACTTCCATTGCAATGGTGTCAATTTGCTTTTCAGTCAACGGACGTTTCAGGTTCACCAGTTCAGTCAATTCAATCAGGTACAGTTTGATGATCCGTTCTGTTGCTTCTGATCCATAGTGTGTCCGTATCTTTGCCAGTGATGGAAATTTGGATGGATAGTCATGTGCTATCTTCAACGCATCATTCACTGTTTTCACTGTCACCAGTTTCCGGTTCAGTTTTTCAGGATCATAAACCGTTACGGATTCTATCTTTGTAACTTTGGCTAATTCCTGATTGTTGTTTTCCTTTTCCATTTTTGTTGATACTTGCAATAATTTCGTTTAACTTGTTATTGATCACAGGCAGGCTGAATTGATTTTGTTTGTACCAGTCCGGCAGATTTTGGATCAACACTGTGAATGAATCCACCACATTGTCATCAGTAGGAAAACTGATCATGTGTGATAATTTATCAATCAGTTCCTTCAATGCCCTTCCTTCTTTGCCTTTGAATACATAAGTAAATCCAGTTTCCTTAGTATAGTAGTCACAAAATATCTGCTGACAACGATTGAACACCGTTTGCTGCTTTTCTTTTGTGTCCGGTTCATATTCCACACCCAAAGCAAAGGACAGCGCATGTTTTAACGTTGCCTTTGTTGATTTTGGGTTGCTCAGGATGTTAATTGCTTGCTGTCTGTCCATCAGATTCTACAATATCAATCCACGTTTGTGTGATTTCTTCCTGAATATCTGCATCAATTTGGTCAAATTCATCACCGATGCCTTTACGTCCTCTTAAATCACTAATTATTTTGGACACAATTATTTCTGCATTTCCCATCATTCACCTTCCTTTCCTTCTGCTGAATATGGGAACACATCCATGATTGCTGTTTCTGAAACAGATATGAAATACCAGTCAGCCATTGTGCCTTCCATTCCTTTTCTGACCACTGCCAGTGCTTCATCAATATCACCAGCCTGTGCCAACATCTGAACCTTTGTGATCTTTTCTGATCCTGATTTTTCATCCAGTGTGGTGAAAGCAACCTTTGCCATGAAGAAACGATCACCATTGTCATTGAAAAACAATTCAGATATTTTCTTTCTTCCAACTGCTGCAATCGTAAATTCACCACTGATATATGGTTTCAATTCTTCAATTGCACGTGCTTCTGCTTCTGTGAATGAAAGTGCATCCAGCAAATAGGATTCAGTCACTTTCTTTTGCATTCCATTTTCCAACGTCTTTTCATACGTGGCTTTTACTTCAAACCAATTGTGCATAATCTTCAATTTTATAGGGTTATACTTCAACACTTTCTTTTTTCAACTCAATGAAAAATGTTTCATCCTGCTTCACGCACACACCAACTTTAGTGAAAAGGGTTGCAACATCTTCTTTGTCACGATCTGCCAACAATTTGTCTTTGGCTGGTTCATCAACGGTGCGCACATACGCTGGCAAAAATTCCTTCAACATATTTGTCACCGCATTCCATGTAAAACCTTTCAGTTTATCCAGTTTTGGTGTTCCAGTACGGAAACCAATTGTTCCATGTGATGTTTCCATGCTTTTCTTTTTGCTGAATAACTGGTCTTTGTTTTCAACAGAATAGTTTTTGATGGTTTCCAATGCTTCATCACGTTTGCCAGTCAGATCAGTCAACTGATCTTCAACTTTCTTTCTTAGGTCTGTGATCTTCACATCCAGGTCTGCATTGATTTTGCAGATGCCTGCATCAGATGATGCGTAAACCGCCAACGCTTCCTGAAATTCACTTTCTGTGATACCTGTTTTTACTGTCACTCTTTTCTTTGCCATGATTTAAACTGTATTTAATTAGTATTGAAATTGATTTTAAACGCTACATAAAAAGGTCTGTGACCTTAAATGATATGATCTGTCTGTCCGTATGTCACAATTGGGCTTTCACCTTTCATCTGACAATATTTGATTTTCAGTGCATTGTAAATATTTACAATCTTTGACCAGGTTGCCATGCTTTGTGGAACTGAAAGCAACCTTTCACACTGATCAATCTGTTGTTCCACCTCTCTGATTGTCAATTGTTTCTTCATCTAATGTTATATTTGATAATACCTGATTCACCCATTCATTTGCTTCTTTGTTTTTCTTTTCACCGAAAATCCGGTATAAAGATTTCAGTTTCTTTAATGGAATATTATTGAAGTGATCCACCTGTGCTGCGTTGCATGCAACCGCCTTCACATATTGCATGGTTGCTTTTCGTTTGTTGAATTGTAGATAAGAGAACAACACGGCAATCACACGTTTGCGTGCTTTGTCCAGTGCATCCACTTTTTCATTCATCAAAGCCTTCTTCATCTGGATGTATTGCCAATTGTGATTCAAATACATATCTGACAGACTATCTGTTGCACCATCCGTGTATTCGCTAACAATACCAGCACGAATCACTTTTTCATACTTCCTGTCAAAGTCTGCCAGTGTGCTGACATATCCGAAAAACCATTTGTGCGGATTATATTTTGGTTTAGTTGTTTTCATAATTATTTTTGTTTTACATGTCACAAAAGATGGAACATTCATAGCTTTTTAGCTTACCACCTTTGTCTGTTGGTTTTAATTCATCCAGAAATATTCTTTGTCCTTTACGTCTTACCAGCTTGCAACCAATACATCTGCTTTGTGATGCCCTTTCTTCATATACTTCTGGCACTAACTTTCTAATCAAATTCCAATATGTAGGGCTGGTTGCTTTTACACAACCAAGACAGTTTGCGTTTGGCAGACCTAAACGATAGGTCAAAGGCACTTCTATTCCTTCATTTATAAGCACATTAAAGCAATCCTGTTTGGTGTATTTACCATCAATCAAAGCAGGAATGACATTTGAACGTTCACGTGTGGTGAATTTGATATGCCTGTTTAATTCGTCATGCGTAAAGCCTAAAACATGAAAATCAATTTCATTTTGCAATTCAAATTGATACCTGGCTTCTTTCTTCAATAACATAGTGCAACATGCACCTTCATTGCCAGACATGTATTTTCGTTTGTCAAAAACTTCTACAATTGAAGCATTTGGAAAATCTTTGTTTTTGGCTTCAATTATTGGATGATCCAACCAATTTTGAATGTCATCTTTGAATCTCAAATTATCATGGTGTTCTTCCTTGATAGGATTATTCACCAACAGAATAGTGTTTGATTCTTTATATTTATCAATGATCAATTTTGCAGCAACAGCAGATGCAGCACCACAACTGAACCAAACAGCAATTGTTTTATCTTCTATTTGTATTGTTTTCATACATTTTTATACATTCAAATAAATAATTCGCTATTTCTGGAATCACTGCATTTCCACAATCTTCTATTCTCGTTTTGTCCAATTGTTCGGAAAACCCATCATCCATTCGTATAGATTCATTGATTGTTCTGCTGTCATACCGTTGAGTTGGCATTGATACAGCGTTTTGTCCTGATGCCCGTTTTGATAATACTTTATGTAACTGTCTAAAGATTGAAGTACGATTAACGCATCGCTTTTCGATGGTGTAGGCAATGCCATAAATTCGTTCTCTTTTGTGGTTATACCCAAATTGCGAAGCCTGTAAACATTGCCATTCACACACATACCCGATTTTGGAAAGGTCGCATAAGACGTATTCAAGTCCACGAGAAAGGAGCATTGGGCTGTTTTCAAAAATGATGTGTTTAGGTCTAACTTCCCTACAAATTCGCACCATTTCAACCCATAGTCCACTTCTTTCACCTTTGATTCCATAATTTCCACTTTCATAAAGTTCTTTGTTTGAATTATTTGCAATTGATATATCTTGACATGGAAACCCACCAGAAATAATGTCCACATAAGTTGGATGTATCATTTGTTTCACATCCTTATATTGAATTGAGTTTGGAAAATGCCTTTTCAATGTTTCTCTTTTATGGTCCTCATATTCACAATTCCATATTGTTTCAATACCTGCCATTTCTGCACCAAGTTCAAAACCACCAATGCCGGAAAATAAACTTCCGTGCGTTAAATCATCCACCATGATATATTTCACATTTTTCTTCATCAATAACCAATTCACCACCACCGCCAAAACGTGATGTCACAATTGCCTTCAATCCAACTATGTGGAAAATTGTGTGTGCCATCTTCTTTGCGTGCTTTGCCAATGCAGGTGCTGGTTCTTTTCTTTCTTCGTGTGCCACAAAAATGATCAGTTTGTTAGGCAATGCCTTTGTCAACCTTTTTTTGATCTCTGATGGCTTCATTTCGTCTGCATACATTGTCAGATTGTCGATCACGATAATATTTGCACTGCGTTGTTTGCTGAATTTTCCAACAATACATTCCGGATCATCTTTGTCATCCACATTTGGATCATCACTGAACATTGGCATATATTCATCCCATAGTATATCATCAGCAGTGGTGATGCCTGCACGTTTCATTGCAGCCTGAAAACTATCTTCCAATCCCTCTTCTGCTGATATGTAGTGGACACGTTCAAAGCGTGCCAGTTCCTTCACCATTTTCAAAGTGAACCATGATTTGCCATTCTTTTCTGCACCATACACAATCCAACAACCTTTGATTGTAGCATTGCCAATGGCATCTTTCAATGCAGAAGGCAGCAATTCAACTGGCTTTCCTTTCCGTTTGTCAAATACATTTTTAGTTGTTTTACTGCGTGCCATATATCAAATCACTTCAATTGGTTCATCATCCCATGTCAAATTTTTTCCGGTCAATTTCTTGATTGTTCCTGCTGGCAAAGCATCAATATTGCCAACATCATCAAGCAACCATATATCTGTTGTCCTGATAGGTTTATATTCATACCTGCATTCAGAACCATCCAAATCAACTGCGTACCATGCCATAATTCAATGTTTTTATGCGTTATGTAATATCAATAAGGATTCTGCACGTCTAAGTCCTGAAATCGAACCGTTGATGTCAACCAATGATTTCTTCACCAGTGTGTTCAATTGTATTTTGTCGGTGATGTTTGCAGAAAGCACATCACGAATCAATTTTTCATAGAAGGAATATTTTTCATATTTTTCAGTTGGAACAATGGAACTGAAATTTTCAGAAAAGCGTGAAAACAGTTCAGCAAAATAATCTTTGTCTTTGCTCACACCTTTGGCAATCTTATTGCGTAAAGCATTAGCACCTACCATGTACCATCCACAAAAACCTTCTGTTGCATTCCAATATTCCTGAACCAATCCAAGTGCATCCTTTTCCAATGCACCAGCTTCATCCAGTTCCACCACTGGTTCATCCAGCAATGACAAATAATATTTGGTGTTTTCTTTGATCTCATAAATCTTTCCTTTCAGTTCCACACCAACAGCACGTGCCAACGCTTTGATCAGTTCATTTTTAGTTTTGCATTGGGTGCAATCCACATAAAAGCAGTTTTTCACTGTCTTTGATAAGTATTTCAATGTGAATGTTTTGCCAATACCACAATTGTCCACAAATATTCTGCTTTTTGAATGCTGTTTGCAGAACAACACCTCTTCACGTATCTGCATGAAAACATCAGTTTCCACCGGATTCCATTTACGATCACTCAACGACACACGCAATTCACGTCCTAAACGCAACCAATCACTGTTTGACAATAGTTTTTCACGTTCACCTTTTTGCAATCTGCTGAAAACAGAAGGGTTGATGTCCATTGACCGTGCAAACTGTGCATCCGATCCACCGAAATTGTCACGTTGTGCCAATAATTCCTTCACAACTGCATCTTTGAATAGGTTTGTAATTTCCATAACTATCTTATTTTTATTTGTTTATTATTAAAATCTATCAATTAAAGACCGTTTAAATGATGATTGATTTGCATTTATAATCACATCATCTTCACCATCCACATTTGCCAGCACTTTGGCAGGTTCTGTTGATGGCACATAGTTGTTCAATCCTGGAATCTGAAAGTTGTTGTTGATGGTCACAGGTCGGTTGTCAATCATTGTGATCTTTTCCAATCCGTTCTTTTGTCTGCGTCCAAAACTGTCAATTGTGTTTGTGTATTTCGACATCAATTCACGGTTGATCATATCTTCTTTGGTTTGCTCAATCCTTGCACGGTTGTAGCCTGGTTGTTCAATAGCTTCACAGATGAATTGATCACCAATGTAGATGTGTGCTTTCAGCACTTCACCAAAATTGTCATCCAACCAGTAAATGTCCACATCACGTCCTTCAACTTGCATCATCATATTGATAAGTTTGTCACCTGTGCAGATCACACCATCCAATCCCAAAAGGAATTTTGAACGTCTGAAATTCATTATTCCGGCATTCACAGATGATGATTCCTTCATTCCTAAATATGGAAGGATGCCATGATAGTTGATAGGTCTTAAATTTGGATTTTGCATTGCCAGGAACACATCCCAACGGCTCATGCCTTTGATTTTGCTGTGTTCTGTATTGTTCCAGGTCTGAATGTCGTGCAAACATCCCTGTACTATTTCATCATAAGGAATTAGTGTTTTTTTGTCGGTGCGTGCCTGGTTTGCTTCACTTATCGCAAACGGACGTGCCAACCAGCCTTCACGCTTCTTTTCATATTGGTATCTCAAAGGTCTGTAATATTGCTCAATACGCTTTCCACGTGCGTTGTTTGCTTCTATACGCACATATTGGAACATGTTGCCTTCTTTCAGGAATGTATCTTTGAAGCTGGCATTTAAGTTCAATTCACCTTCCAGTTCTGCTGGCAACGGTAAATTCCATTGTGCATAATTGCGCACCATCTGTCTGTAAAACTCTGTGATGATACCTGCTTTGTCTTTGCCCCAAACCCAGCATGTGAACGCTTCTGATCCCAAATCAATGCCATTATAGAACCACATACGTGTTCCAGGCAGATATTCAAACACTGGCTGTCTGTCATCAATAGAAATGATTGAACTGGCAAATTTTGGTTGCAATAGTCGGTGATAAGGTTTGAACAAAGCCATGTATTTTTGTCTGTCACCACTACGTGCCAGGAATGTTCCAATCTTATTTTCCCATTTTGATAAATGATTCCAAACAGTTGCCACACTCAATCTGCTGAACTCTTTTGGATCATATATTTCACTAGTTTCTTCATTGATCACTTCAACATAACCGGAAACAAAACCATCATAAGTCTGTGCAACTTCTGCATAAGTAGGTTTGTGATCTATTCCGGCAAACATATAATTGAGCAATTCAATGTGCCTGTCATCCACTTTCAGCGCATTGGCTTTTCTATATCCTTTGTGTATTAGGCATTTATATCCGTTTTTCTTGTAGTCGTTGTATTTTTCACGCAATCTGCGTTCATTTTCCGGCAAAGTGTGTCCGGTTTCTTGTTTGAATAGGTTTGATTCATTGATGATGGTTGACCAAATGTCATTCACACGTCCACGCAATTCTTTGCGTATTTTGTAGCGCATTTCATAAACAGTTCCAATGGTATTCAACACAGAAGCATTGATTGTGTATTCATCAATCTTTGCACGGTCTAAACTGGTATGATCATCAAATTTAAAACGAGTATAAAAGTCAAATGCAGCCATGTCACGCACATAATGCTTTTCAAACAATGTCTGCTGTGTCAATTTCGGTGCTTTGCCCCAAATGGCAACAATTGCTTCCTGCCATTTCAATGGCAATGAATCAAAAGAAACCAGCATTGGTGTTCCTGGTGCTTGCAATCGGATACGTGTGATCTGTCCACGATCAATCCGTTTTACAAATCCACTATAAGTCATTAGGCACAAACTATCTTCATGTGCTTCATATCTTTTATCACCAGCGAATAAAAAACGCCCCTGAACGCCTAAAACGTTATTGTGATATTCATATGGACTTTCTTTTTTCATAACTTCATTTTTGCTTTTTGTGGATGTGTCAGGATTCGAACCTGCATCAGTTAATTTCTTTGCGAGAAACCCCAATAGGGAGATCAACCCCTAAGACAACCAGTCTATTTCACACCCTGTTGCTTATCTTTCTAAGCTGTCTGTTTAGTTATTTACCCATTGCACCAAGTAGTGCAGCCAATCCACGTGGAAAAGATGATGATGGTGATTCACCACCAATTATTTCGTTTAAACCTGCTGCCATCATTACAGCTTCTTTTAGGTGTTCATCTTTCATCATTGCGAAAGACAGGATTGTTGCCATACGTGTCACAGTTCCACATGCAGCAGTGATACTGCTTTGTTTTTCATCATCTTCTGTGTCAAATACTGAAAGAATAATCATTGCATTATTCTTGTTTTTTCCTTCTGCAACCATGTTAAATAATTCAGTTGCCATTCCTGTGATCGTTTCTTCTTTTTTTCATAATCTTTTGTTATTAAATGGTTTATAATCAATTAGCACTTATATGCTTTTGTACTTCATTTTCGGTCAATGTGCATGGACTGCCATTGAAATGTTTTTTCACCGGATGACACGGAATGAACATGTAGTTGTCATCAGTCATGCCCCAATAAATTGCTGTTACTGTCTTGTTTTGGTCAGTGTATTTGTACACATCACCAAACTTCAATTGTGTTGTTGTCATGCTTCAATAAGTGTTTCACGTTGTAGAATATCATACATGTCAATTGCATCTTTCATGATTTTTTGCGACAATTCGGTATTTCGCTCCTTATCACCTTTCATTACTTCACGCACATAGGTGTTCGAACACTTATATTTCCGTGCAATAGCATCAATTTTTAAATCTTTAATTTCTTCACTTGTGAAAGTTTTTGTTTCCATGTTTAAAACTATTTGGTTTATATTCTATCTTTGCTTTAATCTTTGCAACAAAGATATTGATAATTATCAATGAAAAACAAATAAATCAAGATAAAAATCATGACAGATAAAGAAAAACTTATTAAGTATCTTGAATATAAAGGAATTAGTAAGAATCAATTTTATACAAAAACAGGCTTTTCAGTTGGCTTTTTGGATAAAGGGAGTAGTTTGGGAGTAGATAAATTGAAAATAGTCATTGATAATTATCATGATTTGAACCTTGATTGGTTTTTCTATGATGATAGTGAAATGCTAAAATCAGAAGATAATGCACATATATTGCCTTTAGAAATAGAAAAAAAAGAATATAAAGAAGAAACACGCCCACGCATTCCAATGGATGCAGCAGCAGGATCACTCACTGCTGCTGATGGCATTACTATTGATGATTGTGAACAATTGCCAGTTATAAAAGCGTTTGCACGGTATGATTTCACCATATTTGCACGTGGTGACAGCATGTTTCCTGAATACCATTCAGGTGATGAACTGGCATGTTTATACGTTAAGAACACAACATTCATTCAGTGGGGGTGTTGCCATGTATTAGATACAGTTCAGGGTATTGTTGTAAAGCGCATTTATGATGATGGTGAATATATATTGTGTAAATCCGAAAATTCAGAATTATTCAAAGATTTCAAAATACACAAAACAGAAGTCTATAATATAGCATTAGTGATTGGACTGGTACGCAGATATTAATACAATTCAATTATATGGAAAAGAAAAAATTACCTAAAGGATGCAGCATTGCTGTTGGTGTCATTGTTGTGATATTTGCTATTTATATAGCCGTTAAATTGGTTTCGTGGGTGAAATCTCCTGTTGAATCAACTAATATAGATTTTTCACAACAGTGGTCTTCCATGACCTATGAAGAAAGGAGTGACTTTCTTATAAAAGCCATTGAAAGCAAATCATTTGTTAATGCAACAGAAGCCGAACATGCTGTGCGTGAAGCCATAAAAAAAGAATTACGCAATCCAAAAACGGTTTCATTTATTTGGTCACCAACGATATATAATAATGCACCTAATGTGGTTGAAGCTGATTCAGGTTGGATGTATGTTCCATTTAAGTGTAATGCTAAAAATGATTTTGGAGTGGAAAAGGAAATAATGGGATCGGTCACATACAAATATGTACCTGAAACAAATTCTTTAGCCATTCACCGATGGGATGTGAACCAAAACAACTAAAACGAACGCACACATACATTTTTAATATAGTTCTTTTGTTTATTTATACATAATCGCCTAAATAACAGCTATATGTGCAAATATAATTTAGGTGTATATGTTAGATTATAGGTTAAAACTTAAAGTAAAACATTGGCTTTTGACTGCATTTATAGTCATTATTGGTTTAATCTATATGTGTTTTTATCTCGCTTTTTGTCCACCTGTTGTCCACCAGTGTGTCCGTCTGTGCTGTTTTTTGATACTTTTTCAGGCTATTTTAGACATAAATTGGCTATGAAGCAGAAGCCATTGAATGCACTTTAAATGACTTTTACATCCGGTTTAAATAGTAATTAAATGCCTATTTTAGCGTAGTTTCAGCCGTTTTCGGCTATATTTGTAGGGTGGTCTACAAAAAAGGTGCATAATAGCACCCCTTTTCATATTGCAGTCACCATGCAATCCACATAAAATGTACAATTCATTTTTAAACAGAAATGTGCGCAAATATCATCAAAACCCTTATGAATAAACGATTTAAGATCATTTTGTGTGCGGAAAATTTTGCGCCTTTTATTCTTTATACCCTAATAATATTACAATTTTATATTTTCTAAAACAAAAAAAACAATTATTCAGGTTCAATCTCCCCCTGCTGACGCGGACTTCTAGTCCGTGTCTTGCTCGGCTTCTACTTCTTCCAGATCAACGTCAATCCGTCCCTTACAGGCAGGATAACTTTTTCCACCCGGTCATCTTTGGCAATCATTTCGTTGAATTTTTGTATACCGATAGTTTGCTTGTCGGACGGTTTCGGCGTTTCCAGGACATGGCCGTCCCACAATGTATTATCTGCTATGATCAACCCACCCGGGCGGACTTTATCAAATATGAGTTCGTAATATTCGATATAATGTCGCTTATTAGCATCGATAAAAACGAGGTCGAATGTACAATCCAGAGAGGGGATAATTTTTTCCGCGTCGCCGATATGCAAATGTATTTTGTCTTTCAACTTTGTCTTATGAAGATACCTGAGGATAAAATCTTCGAGTTCGTCATTTACTTCTATGGTATGTATTTCCGCGTCATCTGCCGCCCCTTCGGCCATACAAAGGGTGGCGTAAGCTGTATAAGTGCCTATTTCCAAGATATATTTCGGTTGTACCATCCGGCAGAACATTTTCAGCATTTTACCCTGCAAGTGTCCCGAAAGCATACGGGGTTTCAGGAGGTTTACATGCGCATCCCGGTTCAGTTGTCGCAGAAGTTCCCCTTCGGCGTCGATGTGAGAAAGAATATAATTCTCTATGTCTTGGTCTTTATCTAATGACATTATTATTAATTTGAAAATTATATTATTGTTTTACTTCTACCCATTTTCCGGTTGTCCGGCTTTGTTCGCCCGGTTCGTACATGGCTTCGCAGGCAACGGCAGGTAAATAGAATTTACCACAATAGGCAGCTTGCAACCTGATGCGGAACGACATCGAATAACCTGTGCCTATATTGAAATAGGTATAAACCCTGTCGTCGCGTATATCCTGATAGTTATACGAACCGGCTGTGCTGGTATCTGTTTCGTTAAACAATCGTTGATTGAAAATCTCCCATCCCGAAGCAAATATCTGGTTCAGTGCCATATCGGTCAGATACTGACCCGATACGTTCTGTGCTATAACATTTGCGTAGAACTCGGTTCCCTGTTTCAGAGAAGTTACATCCATCTCTTTACCGTTTTCGTCTACATAGCGTACATACAGATGTACCCCGTTGTTGACGGCCGGAGTATTGTCCACCAACGGTTGTGTGCGTCCCAACAGGCGGACATATATATCACCTTGCCCTTTATTCTTCAGGGTAATATTGACTTTATCCTGTGGTTTCAGTTGTATCTCTTGGAATACGTCACCCGAATTATTGGCTTTTTGAGGCGTATCGTTCAGCGACCAGTCGAAGGAAATTACTCCTTTGCCCATTGCTTTAGCAAGTTTCGACATCGCGTATAGCCCGAACGCGGCAGTCTGCGTAGAAACATAGCTGTCGCTAAGAGCTTCGGATACTTTAAACGATAGTTTCAACGCTTTCTCGGTTTTGCCTAACAATAGATATGTTTCCATAATCATCGCCATATCGCGAGCCGGGCTTCCGAATGTATTATTATTGAACGAATAGTTATCTACCACGTCATTTGCATTATTTGTCAGCTGTATCGCGGCGTCTTTCTTTCCTGCTACCGCATAAGCCGCAGCCAGTCTCCAACGTGCCTGTACATCCAATCCTGCCATCTCTTTCAAACGGTTCATTGCTCCCAGTTCCGGTTCTTCGGCCAGAGCGAGCGTGTACAGACGGTATGCTTGCTGCAAGTCGTACATCGAATAGCTGTAATATGAACTATAAATATTGGTACGGTTCCATGTCTGTGCTGTCTTTTTCTGGAATTGTTTCCACTTGTTCAGTACCGATGTAGGAACGTCCCATCCCGCGCGCTTGGCTTCTACGAGGAAATGTCCCGCGTAGCTGGTGGCCCATTCGTTCGGATAGCGGTCGCCCGGCCAGTAAGCGATACCTCCGTCGCCAAGTTGACGTGAAGAAATCATTTGTATAGCTTGTTTCACTATCTCGCCCATCCTTTCTTTTTCTTTGTCGGTAAATGGACAGAAGTTCTCGACATAGAGTAGAGGGAATCCTCTTGAAGTTACCTGCTCGGTACATCCGTGAGGATAGTAGCGCAGATATTCCAGATTCTTGCTGAGGTCTACGCCCGGCATACGTGAAATTTCCAATTTAGCCCAGTCTCCGTCTTTTATGTCATCGAATGTCAGGCTTAGATGTGACGTATCGTTTGGTGAAACAAATGCTTCTGAGGTCATCAGTACCGGAGGATTTGGGTTTCGTACTTCTATATCGATGGTTTCAGTAGCCGATTCTCCGCCACCGCTGGCTTTGATGACTACTTTTTCGTATCCGGTTTTCTTACCCACTTTTACTTTGAAGTAAACCATCTTGTCTCCGATTTCGGTAAATGCTACCGATTTGGAAGTACCGTCAGTAAATTGGAATAAGCCGTTGGATTGTACGGTTAGGTTTACATTCTTCACTTTCTTATCCATCGCAAAAACATTGACAGGAAGAAGTATTTCTTCGTCAGGCCCTGCAACACGTGGCAAGGTAGACAATATCATCAACGGATTTCGTACAGGAACAGTCTTTTCAGCATTTCCGTATGCTCCCTTTTTACTTCCGGCAACAACCATCACGCGTACCGATCCGAAATAGGATGGGAGTGTAATCTTATGGTTGTCTGTTTTGCCTGCACCCAAAGTGAACGGCCCTATATATTTTACCACCGGTTTGAAGCGGCTCATAGCGCTGTTCGCAGGTTTCAGGGCTTCGTCGCCTCCGATGCTTAATAATGGTCCAAGTTTTCCTGTTTCGGCTCCTACTACCATGTCGAACATATCCCATGTGCGAACGCCTAATGCCTGACGGGCATAAAAATCTGTCCATGCATCCGGTGTTTTAAATGCTGTCAGGTCGAGAAGCCCTTCGTCAACAATAGCTAGTGTATAAGTCATTTCTTTTTTGTCTTTTTCAGAAATGGCTACGCTAAATTCTTTTTCAGGACGGAGTTCATCCGGCATTTTTATAACAGGGGTTAGTTTTGTATCCGGATTCTCTACATTTGCATTCAATACGCCATACATTCGGATAGGCAGATCATTGTCTGTCTGAGCATGCGGTTGAAGCTGGCTTGCAAATATATAGAAGTTCGGAGCCATGTCTTCTTTCACCTTGAATGTGTATTTAGTATCTTCTTTAGCGCTGGTTTTCACCCATTCTTTCGCGATAATGCGCGAACCGTCTTCGATGGAAACAAGTGTTCTTCCTTCCGAGCTTTTCGGCAGGATAACGGTAACGGTTTCACCTACTTTATATGATTGCTTATCGGTAGTGAACGAAAGCATAGTCAATCCGCTAGGATCGTCTTTCTCTGAGCGTCCACGCCATGAAGGCCAGTCTACATAAAGTATTTTACCCGTGATGTGTCCTCCTTGTTCATCTTTTACCATTACCAGATAGCGTCCCCAATCAGGATAATCGACACGGAATTTTACAGTGCCTTTTCCACCCGATGTGGATATGGTCTGATCCAATATGACCTTTGTGGATGTATTGTTTATATAGGAAGAGAGGTTATCATTCGAGTTCCACCACCATCGCCAACTGATCTTATATATCTTCACACTCAGGTTCGAACGGTTTATAGGTTTGCCCTGAGGTGTAAGCGTCACAATGTCGAGTATATTATCCTTGTCTGTTTCCAGCCAGCTGTAATCATTTTCTGTCGGATACTTTACACCGACATAAGCAGGGAACGGAGAATAGGCCGCTGTTTGCGAATAAATGCTGGCATCACCTCCCGATTCGAATACCCGCGATACAATATTAGCGCGAAGCATTCCCGGCGCGCTTGCCGCCTGAGGCAGGTTAGCTCTTACAGTCGAGTTACCCGAAGCATCGAGGCTTCCGTCGAATACGGTATAGGTATCGGATGCGAAATTAGACGCGGGGTTATTGAACGTGTATTTTTCGTATCCACTGAATGGGGTGGATGCCCTGCTCAAAGTCATTTCCACTTTGGCTTTCAGATTGCTTGCCGGAGCGCCGTGCAGCCATTGGGAAGACAGCCCCGCGGTGAATGAACCTGAGCCTGCGTCTATCATTTCACCTGCATCGAGGCGTACCTTCAGGCGGTTTGGTTTAACCGTTTCTATCTTCAATGTCTTGGAGAATGTTACGCCGCCTATCTTCACCCGTGCCTGCCAATTTCCTGTTATTGCACTTGGATCGGTCGCCATGCGGAAAGCGTAGAATCCGTCTTTACCCGATGTGGAAACATGGTGTTGAGCCATCTGCCCACGAGGATTGTATAGTTCGAGTGATACAGGATGGCCTTTCGGAAGAGTTTGGTTTTTATCTTCGAGTATGAACGTTACAAAAATGGAATCGCCCGGGCGCCACACGCCACGCTCGCCATAGATATATCCTTTCAGTCCTTTTTCTATTTCTTTTCCGCTTACATCAAAGTTGCTCAGAGATAAAGACAAGTTGGATGTGACTTTCAGATACCCTTTTTCCTTACCGTTCGTTGCTATTACGGCGAATGGTACACCGCCTTTGTATTCGATGTCTGCAAAACCGTCACCATCGGTTTTCCCACTGCCGATACGCTGCATCTGATAGTTATATACATCGACTGTCGCACCCGATATTGGTTTGGTGGTTAGTATATCGGTGAGAGCAAGGAATATTTTCTTTTCAGAGCCGAGCTTGGCTGTCATACCGATATTGGAAGCCAGTACGACACAATAGGACGACTTATTCATATAGAAAGAAGCGTCGCATGGATTGTTGCGTTCCTGCCAGTCGTAATCGTCCCAATCCCACTCGTCAGAATAATAATATCCCGGTGTGTCCCACTGGGTCATATCTTCATCGGATACTTTATTGTCGAATCGTTCTAAGTCGGCGCCTTGTGGTATTTGGGGTACAGCACCGGCGCAAGGATAGAGCGAGTATTCTTTTTTCATTGTAAACTCGATGCGATACACCGATCCCGGATCTTGCTTGATCAGTGTTGCCAGATCGAGTGAGAATGTATTCCATTCGTCAAGCTTAATAGTCGGATCTTCGTCCAAGCGTATGCGTTTCTTGAGAATAAGTCTTCCAAAACGTTTAAGCTCGCTGCTTTCACCAAAATCATTAGCTTGTAAATATCCCAGAATATTGTTCTCGTATATTTTAACGACCTTTACGTCTACCGCCCACAGGTTTACGGCTTCGAAGGGAACGGTCAGGTGTTGTGAGTTGGGCAGGATATTACCTGAATTAGTGATTTTAACTTCAGGTTTGTTTTTCTCAAAGTTTACGCTGAATGTATAGTCTTCTTTGAGCGGACGATTTTCAAAGTTTTTCAGCTCTTTGAATATTTGCAGGTTTGTACTTGTTCCACGAGTGGTTTTATCCAGATATATCCGGAGTACATTTTTTTGATTATCGAATGAATAGCTTTCGATATTTCCCGGTTTAATAAGTCCCAGTATATTCTGATTTAGAGATAACGGATCGCTAAACGTAACGCGGATACATTCCTGAGGGATATATTCCATGTCTACGTCGACCACTTTGAAGTCATTGATAGCAGGTATCGTGAATTTAATATCGTCGTTTCTTTTGGCGTTTATCGCCGACCCATCTACGTGCAGGGTATATTCTGTTTCTGATTTATCCCGGTAAACACTGTCTATAACAAGGCTGTAGCGTCCTTTTGTTTCAGTGGGTACTACTTTAATTTTAGCGTCTTTAGCTTTACCTCCACCCGAAAGAGATAGCATCTTTTGCAGATTTTCGGGCGTTGCGTCGTCGGCCAATGCTATTGTCCCCTGTACGGTATTCCATGCCAGATCATTGTCTTTCATTTGAGTGTAAGGTTGCAGGCTTACATTGAAATTTTGCTCTGGTATGCGGAAGAAAAAATAAAACTCGCTGAAATCTTTATCTACCTGAAGCACTTTGTCCAGCTTGAACCGGACATCGTATTCCTCTCCCTGTTTCAACTCTCCGGGTTCGGGTACAAACTTGATGGTACGCGAACTCGTCCAATAGGCTTTTCCTTTGACAGAAGGGGAGAATTTAAAGAGATCCTGATCGATTTCTTTGTTAAGTTCTATCGACGGAATGTCTTGTGTCAACTCAATTTGAATCTCGGACGATGATGATATCTTACCGGAAGTAAATGCGGCAATATATCTGGCAAATTCCGGATTGATTTCTTTGTTGCCTTTACTCTTACATGAGTTTAGTACAAGGAGGCCCGTTAGTGTAAAGATGCTGAAAAATAGATACTTTCTCATAAATAAGGTGGTTTTATGTAGCTAATATACAAATATATAAGTTTTATTTAATATAAAATGTTTCTGATATATATAATATTATGGACTAAAAAATAGTGCAAAATCCATGATAAAAGGACATGCTTGCTCTTTTATTGGTTAATTAAAGTTAAATAATTCATCTAATATTTTGATTAATTATCTAATAATTAGACAATTGATTAAATAACCATTTTTGATATTAGTACCATGTATTGCATGGTACTAATATTTATTTATATATTTGCAATGCAAACATCATTGCATAAGATGATAGTAGGTTATGGAAAATATTTTAAAAATTTTGTAACTAAAAAAAATCTTTTTCGTCTTAATAATAGAAGGAGTTCAAAACAACAATTATAAAACAATAAAAAATAATACATCATGAAAGCAAGAATTTTAACATCCGTATTAGTAGCAGTTTTCGCAGTGTCAACAGTAGTGGCCGGTAATCCAAAAACAAATATTTATAGCAACACAGAGCATAAAGAAAATGGTTGTACAAAAGAGTATATAACTATGGATAGCGAACTGAGGCCAGAAAAAAAGACTATTTATGAATATGTCGATGATTGTATGCTAGAGAAATCAACTTATAGGTGGAACTCCGAAAAGGGATGGGTTTCTATACAGAAATATACTTACGAATATAACGAAAAAGGCAAGCCAGCTAACCTGATTTACACAGAATACGGACGGAATGGCGAATTACTATCGGCAAAGCAAGTCGAAGTAAATAAAGATAGCTTACTGATAGCGGGCAACTGATACATACTATTTTCTTCATACACCAAAAGGCTCCGTACTGTGACAGGCGGGGCTTTTTTTTTATATTTGTGGACAATTAGATATTAAAAAATGCAGTATGCTCGATACAACAAATATCGGTTTGGTTCTTGAAGGCGGTGGTATGCGCGGGGTATTTACCTGTGGCGTTCTCGATTATTTTATGGATAAGAATATTACTTTCCCTTATGTGATCGGGGTTTCGGCAGGGGCTTGCAACGGGCTTTCGTATATGTCGAAACAACGGGGACGGGCTAAATACAGTAACATCGATCTTCTTGCAAAATATAAATATATCGGCTTGAAGCACTATATCAAGAAAGGAAATATTATGGATTTCGATTTGCTTTTCCATGAGTTTCCCGACAATATTATACCTTACGACTATCAGGCTTATTTTACTTCTCCTTTCCGTTTCGAAATGGTAACATCAGATTGCCTGACGGGAAAAGCAGTATATTTTGAAGAAAAATTGAACAGGGACAGGGTAATCGATATTGTGAAAGCTTCGAGCAGTTTGCCTATTGTGTGCCCGATAACTTATGTAGACAATATCCCGATGCTGGATGGCGGAATTTGTGACTCCATACCGGTGGTACGCGCCCAAAGTCAGGGCTATAAAAAAAACGTAGTGATTCTTACTCGTAATAAGGGGTACCGCAAAGAAGGCAAGGACATTAAAGTGCCGTCTTTTATTTACAGGAAGTATCCGGCTATGCGCGAGGCTTTGGGCAATAGAAATAGCCTTTATAATTCGCAGCTGGAATTGATAGAACAACTGGAGGATAGCGGAGATGTGTTTGTAATCCGTCCCGAAAAACCAATTCTGGTAGACAGGATAGAAAAGGATATAAACAAACTCACAGCCCTCTACGAAGAAGGCTATGAGTGCGGTAAGCTTATCGAAAAAATGAAATTTTCTTTATAAGAGAGAATTACCTGCCTATATAATCTTGCAGAGCTTTTACATATTTATCGAATGCTTCCACTCCTGCTGATGTTATCTTACAAACAGTACGAGGCCTTTTCCCATCAATAAACTTTCGGACTTCAATATATCCGGCTTCGCTTAATTTTTCTATTTGCACACTCAGATTTCCTGCCGTTGCGCCTGTCTTTTCGCGGATAAAAACGAAATCGGCTTCCTCTACGGACAATAGTAATGATACTATTGCCAGTCGAAGTTGCGAATGCAGTAATGGATCCAGATCTTTAAACATTTTCCCCCGCTTTTTTATTTGCAATATGTCCCGGTATAGACAATCCGAGGATAGCACATATTCCTAAAACGATAAACTGGTAAGCGCCTGCATGTAGTAGATAACAAACCACACAAGCCAGCGCCCCGCTCCAAGAGATGAATGATCCGTATAAATATGGCTTGAAACGGCAAGCTACTGATGTAATGTATTGTGCAGCCCCCATCATGGTAAGGATGATAGGTGTGATAAGAATACCCAGATAACTGGAGTTTATGGCATATGCTGTGCCATAGGTGGAGATTAATAGAATCCCGATCGATATAGCAAAGGCATTCCATATACTAGATGCGATTTTATCAATATGAGTTCTTACGGTAGATTCTCTCTGATGTTTACGGCTTATAATACCGGATATAATCATCATCGGAATCATGGTCAACCATATCCAGAAAGATCGGTTGGGATCTTCCATCGTGCGTATCAGTATGAAGTTAGCGAAAGCCGTAGCAGCAACTACATAGCCACAGAATATACCGGAATTGGTGCTTCCTTTCTGAAAATTATTTCTGGCCTGGTTGATCATCTCATTGATCAGTCTCAGGCTGTCTTGTTCTGTAAAATTCTTTTCCATTAGTTCAGGAATTATATTGTATTAGTAGAGAGTAGTTAGTAGTCAGTAATTAGGTTTTTCCTTAACTCCTAAGTTGCTAAGTAGCTTATAACTACTTAACTGCTTGACTCCTTTAACTACTGCTTGACATTGTTTACTTACATTTTTCTGATATCATATTCAGGAAATATTCACCCCAATATGGTTTATCCACAGACTTTTCTGCTTTTGCATAAAGCTCTTTTGCTTTGTTCATTTCTGCACAAAAATCTTTTCCCGACCGGAGACCTTCCGGTAAATTCTGCTCGAAAAATGCTGACAGGTATACTGCTCTCGGATTGTCAGGATTCTGTTCCAGAGCCTTACTAAAGCTAATGTTTACATTATTGAAATACTTTTGGCCGTTAGTAGCCGGATCCAGCATTATCAAAGCCATATAGTAGTATCCCAACAAGGTATTCAGTTCCGATTTGTCGGCTTTAGCATAAGAACTAAGCTTGTCTAAATTTGTTTTGGCATTCTCTAATGCCTTTTCATTCTTTTGTCCCATATATACCGACAGTATATCGGCATAAGCCATGTAGTAGGGTGGGAGCCATTCATCGGTATACATCATGGATATACGTTCGAACTGGTTCCGCGCCGACGATAAATCCTTAACACTCTTAGCCGAATCGATGGTCGCCAGTCCTTTTTCCACGGCTTGTTTATATACGGGGTTCGACTGAGCCGATAATCCCAAAGACAGTGTAACCACTGCAATACAAAGATATAATTTAAACGCTCTCATAATAAAATATTTTTAGAGTTAATGATTAATGTCGATTAAGTTTAGGTAAAGAAATAATTGCTGTCTGCTTTTTTGTCATGCTGAGGTTACGAAGCATCTAAAAATTTGTTGTTCGAAGATCCTTCACTATCGTTCAGGATGACAAGACCTTTGTTATAAAAGTTATTAAAAACCAGATACATCATAAGCTGCCTTTCCGCTGAGGGAAATAAAGAAGCCGATGAAGAAAAATTGTTTCTGATACATTTTCACAGGTTTGCTTTCATATTTTCCTTGTGCATCCGGTACAGGGTTATAATTGTATCCGAAGATATTCTCGCGTCCGAGTATGTTTGATGCGCTTGCGTAAATAATCAGCTTTTTGTGAGCCAGTATGGTCCAGCTGAAATCCAGAGTGTTGTATACCGGAGTTCTTGAGTTCATCATTCCTTCTTTGTTAGGGTCGTGATAAGGACGTCCGCTGGCAAAACGGTTTGTAAGGCCGAATATGCTTTTTAGTTTTTGATTCGAATATTTAAGTATGATCGAGGCATTGTGTTTTGTCAGGTAAGGAGGCATTACCTTATCTGAATAATCCAAATATTTACGCTTCGAGTCGTTGAACGAATATCCCAACATATATTCTAACATTTGGTTCTTCCCTTTTACTATACCGTCTTTGTACAGCAAGTCGATACCTTTACTGTAACCGTTTCCGTCAGATTGATACGCTCCTTCCTGTAAGGTGGTTAGTTTATTGTATTTTTTATAATATGCTTCAATTCTGAATACTCTGAACTGTGTGATGGCATTCTGTGCGCTCAGCACATATTGAGTTGTATTTTCTTGTGCCAGATTTTTATTATATATCAGATAATCGTTGTTCGTTGTCTGTTGGTATTTCCCGATAGCGCCGGATAATGTTATATCCTTTATGTTGTAGTTCAGCGCTATGCGTGGGAGTACAGCCCACGATTTGTCGAGCGTGGTATATTCCAATCGTGATGAAACGTTTAATAACAGGTTGTAAGTCAGATTGAAATCGTTGGTTACAAATAAACCATTGATGGAGTGGTTTACTTTCCGGTTGACATCATCGTCCGACTTGTAAGTTATTTCATAGCTTTTTATCAGGCTTTCCATTCCGACTCCTAATTTGTAGAGTGATGAATATCTTTTGCTCGCTTTTGTTTTCAAATGCAATTCCGTTTCATCCGATTTAAAGGCATCGTTTAGAATTTTTGCATTCTTTATATTCTGCCTGTTCCAGGAGAAAGCCGCTCCGGCAAAATAATTGAAGCCCGATTTGAATTTTTTGTTGAAAGTAGAGTTCAGATACAGATTATCTTCATCAAAGTCCAGTTTACGCTGAATGTCATCAAAAAGCCCTGTTTCTTTCTTCTTAAATGTAGTTTTATTGTAAGAGAAAAATGTTTTCAAATAAGTCTTATCTCCAAGTTCCAGACGTATTTGGTTCGAAGCCTGCAAACCCTGATAATATTTATCCCATTCAGGTTTTTCGGATGGAAACAGAAGTTTGCTGTAAGGCGCCATATTAGTATAATTTACTTCGAAAGAAGCAGATCCCTTATCCCATGCCTTAGTTCCGCCCGTTCCCAAACCGGCACTCATAACACTCAATCCTGTCTTTGTTATTGTACTTTCATCTTTGGTATAGAGAGGAAGTACACTCGACAAACTTTGCGAATATTCTGACGAATAACCTCCCATCGAAAAGTTGATTGTTTCAAAAATGAAAGGTGAGAACACGCTTCTCGACGTTGTATTGGCAGGCATGGAAGTATAAGCCTTCATCACATGCATTTCGTCGATATAAGTCTGTGATTCGTGGCTGCTGCCTCCTCTTACTTGCAGCTTTCCGTCTGTTCCCCCTATCTGCATGCCGGGAAGCAGGGCGATAGATTTATAGAGGTCGCCTTCCGATCCGGCTGTTGTAACCAGTTCTACTGCATTTGTTTTCTCCATGTTAGTTCCTTTGAGCTGGTAATTACCGGCGCTGACGACTACTTCTTTCAGGTTGGTCAAATCGTCTTTCAATATAATTGTCAGATTATTCAGTTTTGAAATATCTTCGGTTATAGAATAAGTTTTATATCCAACAAACGAGGCCTTCAGGGTTGCTGTGCCTTTTGCAGTTGTTTCAAGAATGAAAGAGCCATCCTCTTCCGAACTGGCGCCGTCTATTGTTCCTTCGATGTAGATATTGGCATAGGCAACCGGATTTTTTTTATTATCCTGCACTACTCCTTTTATATGGGATATCTGGGCGAATATTCCTGTTGTCAGAAATAACAGAGCGATAAGGCTGATGGCGGATAAGCGTATCATAATGGGCAAGAATTAGTATTTTTTTATTTTTGAATAATTAGATTACGACGTAAATATAAATTAGTTTATGATATAAACCAAATTATTTTATAAAATAAATTATGTCTGTTCTATTTTTTGAAGCATAAATGGAAATAAACTCTTTATCTTACGATAATAAGAGTGTTTTGCTTATATTTATATGCGATATTAATTCTAAAGGATAATATTATGGATGAGCTTAAAACTGTAAAATCATCAGATTTCGAAGCCGATTTGGCAATTGCAAAATCCTATTTGCTCGATAATGGTATCGAATGTGCGATAAATAGAGAGTATCTGAGCGTTTCTACGATAGAAGGT
Source organism: Dysgonomonas reticulitermitis (assembly GCF_054601275.1). Classification (NCBI taxonomy): domain Bacteria; kingdom Pseudomonadati; phylum Bacteroidota; class Bacteroidia; order Bacteroidales; family Dysgonomonadaceae; genus Dysgonomonas; species Dysgonomonas reticulitermitis. The sequence continues at coordinate 26,228 of NZ_BAAHWU010000032.1, forward strand.
GGATCTGCCAGATTGCAGGTTATGTCAGGAGACTATCAACGGGCAATAGAATTATTAGTAGAAGGTGGCTTCATAGAAAGGGAAGACCTTGGCTATATCCCCGATTAAGAATTTTCTGATACCAATTGACCTTTTACTTTCATCAATCCAAAATGATGTTTTTACCCATTTCAGGGTAAAGTATATTTTTTATGTTCTATATTTGGGTGATGAACTTTAACTAACCAAATATGAATATGAAAGCAAAACTATTATGGATTCTCCTTATTAGTCTTCCATTGAGTCTGGTTGCACAGGAGAAGAAAACCGTGAAGTCGAAATTGAACGATGCTACTGTGTTTTTTCAGGGAGCGGAGTTAATACACACAGCCTCTTCTTCTTTATTGAAAGGTGAGAATGAAATTTATATCGAAGGACTAAGCCCTAATGTAGATAAGAATAGTTTGAAGATAAAAACTACAAATGGAGTTATTGTTTCGGCTTACGAGTTTTCTGTCGATTTTTTATCTGAAAGTAAATCTGCGGATCCTGCTTTAAAGAGATTGCAGGACTCTATTGATTTTTACGATAAAAAACTGGAACAAATAAATACAGATATCGGGATTACCACAAATTTATTGGCACTGTTGCAGAAAGGTACAGATAAAAATGTATCCGGATCGGAGAAGGGTTTAGGTATCGACGAACTGGTGAAAACGATGGACTATTACAAAACAAAATCGCTCGAACTGCAAAATACACAGTCTGCCAATAATAAGAAAAAGGCTGATTATACTACAGCCGCCGCGCGCCTGAAAAGACAATTGAGTCAGGAATCGCTAAAAAATAATAAGTCGGTGGGTGTCCTCAAATTGAACTTGTCATCGCCACTCGCTGCTAATTGCACGTTCACAGTGTCATACTATACTGCTGCTGCCAATTGGGTTCCGTATTATGACATAAATATAGTCTCTACTGATAAGCCTGTCGGGATAGTTGCCAAGTCGAAAGTGCGTCAGACAACAGGTATCGATTGGGAGAAAGTAAACCTGACATTATCTACGGCTACTCCGAGCAACGGGAAGATAGCACCATTATTCAACGCTTGGTTTCTTAATTATATTACTGAGTATGCGCCTATCGCTTTGGGAGGCCGAGTGGCAGGTGTCGCTACGCAGAATAGTTTTTCGTATAGAAATGAGGAAATTCAGGAAAGCAAAGTTGTAGCAAGAGGGATATCCAGTGTTCGCAATGCAGCTAAGCCTCTGATTATAGTTGACGGAGAGGAGGTTAGCCAGGAATATTTGGACTCGCTCGATCCGGATATGATAAAAAGTATCGATACATTGGAGGATGCATCGGCAACATCGCTATATGGCTCTCGCGCATCAAACGGGGTAATAGTGGTTACTCTGAAAAACAGTATGGATGATTATATTACCCAAAAAGAAACTGACCTTAATATAGTCTACAACATAGATATGCCTTATACGATACCGGGTAATGGAAAAGAACAGAGCATAGATCTGCAAACAAAGGAAACGCCGGCCGAGTATAAATATTATTGTGCCCCTAAACTGGATACTGAAACATATTTACTGGCAGAAATCCCGGATTGGGAAAAACTGAATCTGTTAAGCGGACAGGCAAATATAACATACGATGGTACTTATGTAGGTGAATCCTATATCGATGCGCGTTCTACGCACGAAAAACTGGGTCTTACATTAGGAACAGACAAGCGTGTTACCGTGAAGCGTGAGAAACTTCAGGATTATAGTAGTGCCAAATTCTTGGGAAGCGACACTAAGCAGGTATTCACTTATAAGCTGACAGTAAAGAACAATCAGAATAAACCTGTAAAAATGGTATTGAAAGATCAATATCCGATTTCAACACAGAAGAGCATCGAAGTCGAATTACTGACCAAAGATACAACACCTTGGACAGTCAATAAGGAAGATCTCGGAGTAATCACGTGGGAAGAGGAGTTGAAAGCCGGGGAAACAAAAACGTATCAGATTAGCTACAGTGTAAAGTATCCTAAAGGTAGCAACCTGAATCTATAATAAATTTTATAGAAAGGCATCTGAACAATATTAGTTGTATATTCGTTAAAAATAGGAACTAACATCAAAAAATATCATTATTATGTTAAGCAAAAAATTAGAAGCAGCTTTAAACGCTCAAATAAATGCTGAATTTTGGTCAGCTTATCTCTATCTGTCAATGTCCGCGCATTTTGCGGCAGATGGAAAACCAGGGTTTGCAAACTGGTTTGCTATTCAGTTCAAAGAAGAACAAGACCATGCGTTGAAATTTCTTAATTATGTAATCGAAAGAGGTGGTAAAGTAGAATTGAAACCTATTGCGAAAGTGCCTCACTCTTGGAAATCTCCTTTGGATGCTTTCGAAGATACATTGAAACATGAGCAGGTAGTAACCGGACTTATCAGCGACTTGGTTTCGTTGGCTAAGGAAGAAAAAGACTATGCTACAGAAAGCATGTTAAGATGGTTTGTCGACGAACAAGTTGAAGAAGAAGCAACTGCTCAGGAATATATCGATGCCTTGAAAATGATCAAGGATAACGGATTCGGTATTTACACCCTCGATAAAGAATTGCAAACAAGAAGTTATACTCCGCTTGTAGATTAATCGAAATAAATAATAAAAGGAAATCTCTCCGGATTAATTCGGGGAGATTTCTTATTTTTGGGATAACAAAATAAGAATAGATTGATACAAGTAGAACATATATCTAAGCATTACGGAAACTTGGCGGCCTTATCGGATGTCAGTTTTTCCATACAAAAGGGGGAGATAGCCGGACTGCTCGGAGTAAACGGCGCGGGTAAATCTACCCTGATGAAAATACTGAGCGGCATTGTCCGTCCCGATGAAGGAAAAGTATCGTTTTTTGGGAAAGATTTTATAGCTGATTCTATCGAAATAAAAAAGCAGATCGGTTATCTCTCGGAAGATAATCCTCTGTACGACGATATGTACGTAAGGGAATATCTGGAATATGTGAGGGGGATTTATAAGTCTGATAAGTGTAAAGTCGCGGAAGTAATTGAGTCTGCCGGATTACAGAACGAATATAAAAAGAAAATCAAGGAACTGTCCAAAGGAAACCGTCAACGGGTTGGTATCGCTCAGGCATTGATCAACGATCCTGTTTTTCTCATTCTGGATGAAGCCACATCCGGGTTAGACCCCAACCAACGGGAAAATCTGAATAATTTGTTTATAGAATTGTCGAAGGAGAAGATCATTCTATTCTCTACTCATATATTGCATGAAGTAAAAGATATTTGCTCGCGGATTATTCTTTTGGATAAAGGTAATCTGGTTGCAGATAAACAGGTTTCGGAAATAGATTCGATAGAAAATATATTTCACGAGTCGGTAAATAAGTAGTTGATAATATTTATTGTCATGCTGAACGTTAGTGAAGCATCTCCTCAAAATAAGAATACAGTATGAAAATAATAGCCGATAAAAATATACCTTACCTCAAAGGCATAGCCGAACTTTTCGGAGAAGTAACTTATCTGGATGGGGCGGCTTTCACCCAAGAAACAATCAAAGATGCCGATACATTGATTGTGCGTACAGTAACTCATTTTGATGAAAATATACTGAAAGATACGGCGGTGAAACTGATATGCTCGGCCACCATAGGTTACGATCATATCGATACGGGTTATTGCGATTCGCATGGCATTGCTTGGACAAATGCGCCGGGTTGTAATTCCGGTTCGGTGCAGCAATATATCACATCTGCACTGATAACCATATCCCGGAAAAAGGGTTTCAACCTGAAAGATAAAACAATCGGGATTGTCGGTGTAGGAAATGTTGGCAAAAAAGTAGCTAAAGCTTGTGAAGTATTGGGAATGAAAGTCTTGCTGAACGATCCGCCAAGGCAAGCAGTAGAGGAAGGCAACCATTTCGTCAGCCTGCAAACAATAATGGACGAGGCCGACATCATAACATTCCATACTCCGCTGACTAAAGACGGTGAATATAAGACCTATCACCTTGCCGATGCTGATTTCTTTTCCTCACTGATAAAGAAGCCTGTAATTATCAATTCGGCACGTGGCGGAATCATCGATACCAACGCTATCAAAACGGCTTTGAGAAAAGGAGATATATCGGGAGCAGTGATCGACTGTTGGGAAAATGAACCGGATATTGACCTCGAATACCTGAACATGGCCGATATAGCTACACCTCACATAGCAGGTTATTCTGCCGATGGCAAAGCCAATGCCACACGTATGTCTTTGACGGCAATCGCAGATTTTTATCATTTGAGCGAAGCGCCTGTTTTTCTGGTTAAAGAACCTGAACCCGCGAATCCTGTCATAGATATGAATAAGTATACAGATCCGGATAACCGGATTTACGGTGCAATACTGGAAACATACAATCCGGTGGGCGACTATTCCCGCCTTATAAACAATCCTGCCGCATTCAAAAAATCGCGGAACGAATATCCTCTCCGCAGGGAATATTTTGCATACAATATTATGAATGCAACCAACGTGGAAGTTGACGTTTTAAGTAAGCTTGGTTTTAGAACAACCCTTTGATATTCAAACTGCAAAGAAATATAAGAGAAGGCTTTTTTATACGAAAAGCATGATTATCTTTGTGACAGAACTAAAATCATTTTACTATGAAAAGACGCAATTTCTTTCGTACTGTATTCGCTAGTGGAGTCGGTATGGTTACAGCGCCAATTATTAAGGCTGCACCTCCTGTCAATCAGTCACCGGCAACACCCGAAACGAATATAGCTACTGCTCAGGCAATTCCTCGCACTGCAAATTCTATGCCCGGAAAATATCCCGGACAGGTAGTAAAAGTGAACCATTCCAATAGCATCGTCGAAGGCAAACCCTCCGAGTCGGCAGCGTATGATATGTTGAAAGAAGGAATGCTGAACCTGACAGGTGAAACCGACTTGAAAAAAGCATGGTCTCATTTTGTGAGCGAAGATGATATTGTAGGTCTTAAAGTAAATCCGATAGGCGGCAAATTGCTTTCCACTTCTCATGCCGTTACACAATCCATTGTAAAACAGTTGGAAGAGGCAGGACTATCCAGAAGTAAAATAGTAATTTGGGACAGGCGCGAAGAACAGTTGGATGATGCCGGCTTCACCGCGGACAACTACCCCGGAGTTTCTTTTATGGCAACCGAATGTTACGATGAAAACAAAAGCTATATAAATGCAGAAGGCCGTTTTTACAGTGAGGACTGGATCGACAAAGACCACTTTTTCTATGCCGATGTCGAGGGTGAATATGACGCTTACACAATGCCTTATATGGTGAACGGAGGGAAAAACTCTTACTTCTCGAAGATATGTACCCAAAAGGTAACTAAGATAATAAATGTGCCTGTGCTGAAAAACGCGGGGACATCCATTACCGCGTGTATGAAAAATTTGGCATTCGGTTCCATATCTAATACCGGACGTTTACACAAGGCCTTATGGCACGAAACAAGTGCTTATGCCTGTGCTTTTCCTCCTTTGCGGGATAAGGTCGTACTGAATGTACTCGATGGAATTTTAGGTTGCTTCGACGGTGGACCTGCTGCCAATCCCCAGTTTATCTGCCAATATAAAACCTTGCTTGTGGGTTCCGACCCTGTTGCTGTAGACCGTATCGCTTACGATGTTGTTATCAACAAGCGAATACAGGAAGGTGTGCAGACCGAAGAAAAAATAGCAGGGCGTAAATTTATGGAGTTGGCTCAGGAGTTGCAGCTTGGAGTTTGCGACAGAGAAAAAATCAAATTGAAAGAAGTTAGTATATGAAATATCTGCTAATATTATTTTTACTACCCGCAACTCTTTTTGCTCAGGATATTGAAATAAAACGGGAGCGGACATTTACCGCATCCGGACTATATGGTTTTATGAACGGAGGCACTGATCAATTTCTTGAATATAACGTAAAGGAGCTGGTTGTCAGAGATATTGTTTATAAAGGGGAGGATTATACGGTAGAGATATACGAGATGGCTTCACCTGAAGATGCTTTCGGCATTTATTCCATTCATGCTTTTAAATGTGAACGGGCAGATACTTTAAATTGTATCGATTGCCTGTCTCCATACCAGTTGCAAGCAGTTTCGGAGAATAAATATATCTCGGTGGTATTTCCTTCCGGATCTCAGTCTGCACAGGATAAGGCAGATGAGGTTGTCCGCAAATATGTTTCTATGAAAGTAGATGTCACTATCCCTGGTCTGTTAGATGAAAAAATGCCTGTTTCGGGGCGGTTGAAATATTTAAGAGGGCCTTTATCCGTATCCAAAGCCAGCTTTTCGTTTGCCAATATGATGGATGGAATCAAATATACCGGAATATGGTTTGTATCAGCTAAGCCTTCCAAAGATTACCGTGCATTGATATACTTGCCGAAGGACACGGATATTAACGCTGTAAAAGAAAAATTGCCTTCTGCGAAAATTCTTGCTATGGGAGATAATTATATCTATATTTCGGCAACAGAAGAAGAAAATAAAGAAGAAGATTCCGGGTCTTTCGGGTTTTAAAGCAGATGATTGAAAGTATAGAACACAATAGTCTATTGCAGTTTAAGAATTTGGGTGAGTTCCAATGTCTCACTCATTTTTCCACAACTGTTCGGGGAGGTGTCAGCGAGGGCGATTATACGTCATTCAATCTAGGGTTTTATTCGGGAGATAATCCCGGATGCGTGTATGAAAACCGAAGCCGTTTGGCATCACTGATCAATGTCCCTTTGCAGGATTTATATATTCCATATCAGACTCATGGAGATAAGATCTGTGTTTTGGATAGCGACTTTATGGTACTGTCTGACAATGATAAGTATCTTTCACTGAATGGGGTGGATGCACTTATTACCGATCAGAAGAATATTTGTATAGGGGTGACTACAGCCGATTGCGTTCCCGTTCTGATTTACGATCCTGCCAAGAATGTTCTGGCAACGATACATGCCGGATGGAAAGGTACAGTTGCCAAAATTGTAGAAAAGACGGTCGCGAAGATGGCCGATGCTTTCGGTTGCGATCCGCAAGATATGTACGCCGGTATAGCGCCGTGTATTTCTCAAAAATGTTTTGAAGTGGGAGAGGAAGTGGACGATGTTTTCAAAGAAGCGGGTTTCCACATGAATGATATTGCATACCATAATTCCGGCACCGGAAAAACGCATATTGATCTTCGACAGGCTAATAAAATATTACTGAATAATGCCGGAGTTCTTTCTCATCATATAGAAACTTCTGATTTATGCACGTATTCTGATTCCGATATGTTTTTCTCTGCTCGACGACAGACAATTCATTCGGGCAGAATGGTAACAGGCGGAGTTTTACGATAAAGAGTATCCTTGAGCCTGCATTTCACTTATTTGTAGCAATGGGTAGTTTTTCTCATCCAACAGATAATCCCGGCAACTAAATAACCATAAAAAAGTGACGGTCGACTAACCAGGGCAACCAAAAAAGTGAAGAATGGCGCAAAGCGATGAAAAGTAAAGAACGAAGAGTGAAACATTGTCCGGCGTTAGTTTTATCTATAGATGTAGTGATAATTTGAGAATTAGCGAATTTGAAAATTAGCAGATTAGCAAATGGCGCGAAGCGACAGTAACAGTCAACAGTCAACAGTTATCAGTCAACAGTCAACAGTCAACAGTCAACAATGGCGCGAAGCGGCAAAGGCTATAAGCTAACAGCTAATGGCTAATTGAGTGTGGAGTTTGTTACTTTTTAGTGACTTTGTTGCAACGGCAGTCAAACCGGTATTTTTCTTCACTATCGTAGCAAGTAAAATTAACTCACTTTGTAAGCATCGGGCATACCAATCCCGATGAATTTATTTAATGTCAAACATTTGAGTTTGACCTCCGTTTTCTGATTTTTTAATG